>JANNEL010000464.1:0-15939 GCA_031378595.1 Alphaproteobacteria bacterium | reverse complement strand
CAACATTCCAAAAAGCTCAAGCCCTCGCCCGCGATCGGCAAGACCCAGCATCGTGCGAACGGCTTCTTCTTCGATCGTGGCGCCACCCGCGTGCGCAAATGCCTGATCGAGCAGCGACAGCGCATCGCGCGCCGAACCCTCCGCCGCGCGTGCCATGAGCGCCAAGGCCCCAGCATCAGCCGGCTGGTCCTCCGATTTGCACACAAACGCCAGATGCGCGGCCAACTCCTCGGAGGGCACCCGCTTCAAGTCAAACCGCTGACACCGGGACAGCACCGTGATCGGCACCTTCCGGATTTCCGTTGTCGCGAAGATGAACTTCACATGCGGCGGCGGCTCTTCCAGCGTCTTAAGAAGGCCGTTGAACGCCTGCTTCGACAGCATATGAACTTCGTCGATGATGTAAACTTTAAACCGCACTTCGGCGGGCGCGTAGCGCACGCCCTCGACGATCTCGCGAATATCGTCGATGCCCGTGCGCGAAGCGGCGTCCATCTCATACACATCGACACTGCGCGATTCTGCGATCGAACGGCATGGCTCGCATTCGCCGCAGGGCTTGACCGTCGGCTCCGTCCGCTTGCCGTCCTGCCCGATGCAATTTAGCGCCTTCGCAATAATGCGCGCCGTTGTCGTCTTGCCCACGCCGCGCACGCCCGTCAGCATAAACGCATGCGCAATGCGCCCCGCTGCGAACGCATTGCCGAGCGTTCGCACCATCGCCGCCTGCCCGATGAAAGCGTCCTCGAACGTTTGCGGCCGATACTTCCGCGCGAGCACCCGATACGGCGTGTGAAGCTTGCCTTCGTTCGCGAGGGCTTTCGGTCCGACGGCCTTTTTGCCGCTGCCGCCGCTGCCCAATCCGAGATCCGGCTCGTCCGCCTCTGCGTCCGACCCTTTGTCTTTCTTCGCCATCAGAAATCCGCACAGGTGGGCGTAAGCCCACCGAAGCTCCGGCTTCGCCGGAGCGAAGGTGGGAGGCTGGTGAACGACCCGAGTCGAAACTCGTTACGGCTGCTTCCTTCCGGATCTGACCGGGTTGGCGAGGGACACGTCCGCCGCCAACCTCCCGCCAAAACTATAGCAGACGGGGCATGCCCGGGCGCAAGCTTTCATCCGTTGCGGCGGCCCATCCGCCCATGCAATGGTCGCGCCCGATTTCCTGTGGATTTCGCTGAGCCAAAAGCGGGGGCATATGAGCACGAGCTTGGTCCTGCCCAAGAACCCGAACATTTTCGCAAACTCGCCGCTCGATCGCGCCGCACATCATCGCACCAACCAGGAATGGCTGGGCGCCGCCTTCACCGACAAGCGCTCGCTGTTCATTCCGGTGTGGAAGCTGATGCCGTTCCTCATTAAGAACCGCGAGGGTCGGCGTGAGGCAGGATGGGTCACGTCGGAACTCGCGCTACCGCTGAAAACACCGGGCGCGCCAACGATCTTTCTCGGCATCAACGGAGGCGTTGCGCATTTCGCGATCGATATCTCGCCGCTGTCCGACCCGAGCGCCGACGGTGTGCTTGCAGGTTTGGGTACGTTCGCCGATTTGCGAACTGTCGCTGAAGAAATAGATCCAGGCGACGCCGCCATCCTGGCGCAAGCGAAGTCGCTCATCGATTGGCATCAGCGCCATGGCTTCTGCGCGAACTGCGGTGGCGCAACCGTTCTGGCCGACGCGGGTTACAAGCGCTACTGCGAAGGGTGTAACACGGAACACTTCCCACGCACCGATCCGGTCGTGATCATGCTCGCATTGCACGACAACAAGTGCCTCCTCGGCCGTCAGGCAAAATGGCCGCAAGGCTTCTACTCGGCGCTCGCAGGCTTCATCGAACCCGGCGAGACGATCGAAGAAGCCGTCGCCCGCGAACTGCAAGAAGAAGCGGGCATCAAGATCGACCAGGTGGCCTTCCACTCGACCCAACCCTGGCCTTACCCGTCCTCACTGATGATCGGCTGCTACGCGAACGCGGTTTCGACCGAGATTACGCTCGACATGCTGGAGCTCTCCGACGCCCAGTGGTTCACACGTGACCAAATCCGCGCGTCGCTCGAAAAGAAGGGCACACCGGAACTGCGCATGCCCCCGCCGCTCGCGATCGCGCATCAGCTCGTCAAAAGCTGGCTCGAATCTGAGTGATCTAGACGGCTGCAGCCACCGTCTTGCGAAACGCATGTGCCGGATAGACGCCCAGTATCCGCATATGCGTGGTGAAGAACTGCAGCTCTTCGAGCGCGAGCCTAACGCTGCGCTCCTCCGGGTGCCCCTCGATGTCGGCATAGAACTGCGTCGCGCTGAACGAACCGCCGAGCTGATACGACTCAAGCTTCGTCATATTGACGCCGTTCGTTGCAAAGCCGCCCATCGCCTTGTAGAGCGCGGCCGGAACGTTGCGCACGCGGAACACAAACGTCGTGACCACGTCGCCCGATCCCGCATCGGCGTTGTCCGGCTCGCCTGACATGATCAAGAATCGCGTTGTGTTGTGCGGCGCGTCCTCGACGTTCGCCTTCAAGATATTCAACCCATAGATCTCGGCTGCAAGAGAAGACGCGAGCGCCGCAACCGTGGGATCTTGCCCCTCTGCGATGTGTCGCGCCGAACCGGCCGTATCGGCACCAACGATCATGTTGAGCCCAAGCGACCGGATAATGTTGCGGCATTGGCCAAGCGCGGGTGTCTGGCTCATCACCGACTTCAAACCCTCAAGCGTCGCGCCTTTGATCGCCATCAACTGATGATGCACGCGCAGAAAATGCTCACCCACGATGTAGAGCCCGGACTCCGGCAGAATGTGGTGAATGTCGGTGATCCGCCCGTGTAGCGAGTTCTCGATCGGAATCATTGCGAGCCGCGCCTTGCCTTCCTTCACCGCCGCGAACGCATCCTCGAAGGTCTGGCACGGCAAAGCGATCATCTGCGGATAGACTTCGCGGCAGGCGAGGTGCGAGTTCGCGCCGGCCTCGCCCTGAAATGCGATCGTGTTGGCCTTGGCGTTCATTTCTTATCCTTCGCAAGCATGTGCCGCGCGCGTTCCAAATCTTCCGGCGTGTCGACGCCCAGCGGCATCGTATCGACGACCCGAACCGCAATCGTCATGCCGGCTTCTAGAGCGCGCAACTGCTCAAGCTTTTCCCGCTTCTCAAGCGGAGAGGGCGCTATCTTCACAAAGCGATCAAGCGCCTTCCGCCGGTAAGCATAAATTCCGATGTGATGATAAAGAGGCCCCTCGCCCGACGGAGCCGTCGCCCGGGTGAAATAAAGCGCGCGGCCGTCACGGCCGCCATCCGGCATTGCCACGACAGCCTTCACCACATTCGGGTTCGTCCGCTCCGACGGGTCGCGAATCTCTGTCGCGAGCGTGGACATATCGGCGCCCGACTTCTGCAGCGCTTCGACGACCGCCCGCACCAGTTGCGGATCGAGCGTCGGCAAATCCCCCTGCACATTGACGACGACGTCGTGCACGCCCTTCGCATCGAGCCGCGTCAGCGCTTCATAGATGCGATCCGAGCCGGATGGATGATTGGGATCGGTGAGTACAGCTTCGCCGCCCGCACGCGTCACCGCGTCCACGATTTCACGTTCCGCCGCAGCAACAGCGACGCGACCGACCTTCGCCTCCATTGCGCGCCGCCAGACCTGCACGATCATCGGCACGCCGTGGATGTCGGCAAGCGGTTTGCCCGGCAACCGGGTGGATGCCATGCGGGCGGGGATAAGGATCAGCGGTTCGCTCATGTGACTGACTGTGTTCTAGGCTAAGCGTGCGCGCCAAAATGCGACGTTCCGCCGCAATGACCCGAAAGTCGCCCCCGCTATTGTCTCGCCGCTTTCACAACTTGCGCCGTTCGGCGGCGCAATCCCGGCCTCACCACAAGACAAGTCAAGTCCAAGGATTGCACGGATGGATTCCTTCGAGTGGAACAAGATTTTCGGCGCAGTTCTGGGCACCGTTCTTGTGCTTGCGGCACTCAACATTCTCGTCGGCAAATCGATGGCGCCGCACAACTCCGGCAAACCAGGGATGGAAGTCGCCGTCGTTGAAACGCCCACGAACGGCGGCGGCACACCGGTCGTCGAAGCGAAGCCTGATTGGGGCACCGTCCTCGCTACCGCCGACCTCGCAGCAGGCGAGAAGGTCCATCAGAAGTGCCTGCAGTGCCACGATTTCGCGAAGGGCGGCCCGAACAAGGTCGGCCCCAATCTCTACGGCATTGTCGGCAATAAGCACGCGCACGAACCCGCGTTCGTCTACTCCGCGGCGATCAAAGCACTCGCGGACAAGACGTGGGGCTATGACGAGCTGAACGACTTTGTGCACAACCCGAAAGTCGCCATAGCGGGAACGAAAATGTCGTTCCCCGGCCTTTCCAAGACGCCCGACCGCATCAATCTGATCGCCTACCTGCGGACGCTATCCGACTCGCCGCTGCCGATACCCCCACCAAATCCTGCAGCACCACCACCCGCCGCGCCGGCCGAACCGCCAGCAGGCGAAGTACAGACACCGCCACCCGGTTCGACGCCCGAAGGCGGTGCACCGGCGACAGCGCCCGCGACGACACCTGCGCCAGCCGCAACGCCGGCTGCGCCCGCCACGCCGCCCGGACACTAAGGCGTCTACATCCCGTTTGATTTTTCGTCCGCGTGCAGCGCACATGCTGCCCGGACAATTCTCTTGCGGGTTCGAGCTTATGCCTAAGGGTGCGCTTCTCTTCGATCTCTCCGACTATCCGCATGAGCGCTGGACCGCGCACCTGCGCAAGTTCATTCCCGACCTCGACATCCGCGCAACCGTCGACGCCCAAACAGCAGCCGACATCGCCTACTGCGTCGCCTGGAAGTCGGTACCCGGCAGACTGCGTAGCCTACCCAATTTGAAGATCGTCTTTTCGATGGGTGCGGGCGTCGATGGCATCGTCGCCGACCCGACCTATCCGCGCCACATCCCTCTTGCGCGCGTCGTCGACGACACGCTTGCGCAAGCCATGAGCGAATATGTCGTGTTGAGCGTGCTCTACTGGCATCGCCGCTTGCATGACTTCACAGCGCTCCAACGCGATAAGAAATGGCGCCAACTCCAGGCACCCCGCGCGCCGGAAGTGCGCGTGGGCATCCTTGGCTTTGGCGTGTTGGGACAGGCGGCGGCCCACGCATTGCGTGCGCTCAACTACCAACTGTCGGGTTGGAGCGCGACGCCGAAGCAAGCGGACGGCGTGAAGACATTCCACGGAGAGAGCCAACTCGAAGCATTCCTCGCTGAAACCGACACACTCGTGTGCTTGCTGCCGCTGACGCCTGAGACACGCGGCATACTCAACGCGAAGACCTTCGCGGCTCTGCCCAACGATGCCTGCATCATCAACGCGGCGCGCGGCGGCCATGTCGTCGAAGACGATCTGATCCGTGCACTCGACAGCGGCCATTTACGCGGCGCGACCCTCGACGTGTTCAGCACAGAACCGTTGCCGCCAACGAGCCCACTCTGGTCCCATTCAAAAGTCGTTATGACCGCTCACTCGGCCGCGTTCACCGATCCCGAGTCGTTCATGCGCCAAGTCGCGGCCACAATCCGCCGCATAGACGACGGCCTTCCACCGGAAAACATCGTCGACTTCACGCGCGGTTACTGACGGGCGTAGCGCGCCTGCAGCATCGCATAGATCGCGCGCACGGCCTGCACCTCGCCGCCGATTGGCCGCCCGGGCTTTGCCCGGTCGTTCCACGCCGCGATGTCGAAATGCGCAAACGATACCGCCTTCTCGACAAAGCAAGAAAGAAACAAAGCAGCCGTAATAGCGCCTGCGTTCGGGCTGCCTGGGTTGTTCGTAAGGTCCGCGACCTTGCTGTCGATCAAATCCCGATATCCACGCCACAACGGCAACCGCCACACCGGGTCCGCCTCGCGCTCCGACGCCGCCGTCACCTCGGCAGCAAGCTTGTCATCCTTCGTGAAGAACGGCGGCAGATCGAATCCGGTGGCGACCCGTGCGGCCCCAGTCAAAGTTGCCATACAAATGATGAGTTCCGGTGCCTCCCGATCGGCCTCGGCGAGCGCGTCGGCAAGCACCAAGCGCCCCTCGGCATCGGTATTGCCGACCTCGACCGTTAGCCCTTTCCGGCTCTTGAGCACATCACCCGGCCGGTAGGCGTCGCCCGAGATGCTGTTCTCGACCGCGGGAATCAATACGCGCAACGCGACCGGAAGCTTCGCATCCATAACCATATGCGCGATCGCAAGAACAGCCGCCGCGCCGCCCATATCCTTTTTCATCATCAGCATCGACGCAGACGGCTTGATGTCGAGCCCGCCGGAATCGAAGCAAACGCCCTTGCCAACCAGCGTGACGCGCGGGTGCGCTGACGCACCCCATCGCAGGTCCACGAGCCTTGGCAGACGCGACGATCCTGCACCCACGCCCCAAATCATCGGATAGTTCTGCGCGATAAGGTCACGACCCTCGATCACCGAAAACGCCGCGCCATGTGCGCGCGCCACGCGCTCCGCCGCTTGCGCCAATTCCGCTGGGCCCAACTCGTTCGCGGGTGTGTTCACCAGATCGCGCGCCATAAACAGCGCATTCGCGACCCGCGCAACATGCGCATGATCCGCGTCGTCCGGCCAAACGAGCTGTGGGTGAACCTTTGCCTTGTCCTGCGACTTGAAGCGCGAAAACGCGTACGTCCCCAACGCCCAGGAGAGAGCAAGCTTGTTGCCGTCAATTCCGGGCGGCCGCACGGCAAACGCGTAAGTGCCATGCGGCAGCGCGGCCGGCAGAGCCGCGCACGCAAACGGATCGTCGTTCGCACCGAGACCGAAAACCGCGCTGGCGACCCCACCGTCGGCACCGGGCAACAGCTGCAGCTTTCCTGACGCCGCGGCAAAGCCCGACGCCTTAAGCCACCTCGCGTGCTTCTCGAGCGGACCCGAAAGCGCCTCGTCGAGCGAGGCTGGTGTAAGCGCATACAGCGGCAAAGCGCCTGGAGCGGACGTCGCGAACAAATCGGTAATGGTCATGTAGAATCCCTAACGCGTTTGTTCGGGCAGCGCGATCGCAACCATTGCCAGCGCCGCAAGGCCCGAAGCGTAGTAGCCAACGACCGCGTTCATCGCAATCGCGCTGAAGGCAAGCAACCCCACGGCGCCGACAATCAACGCAACCGCCAGCCACCGCAGCAGTCCAGCCCGTTGTCCTTCAAGCCGCCAGCACAATACGCCAGCCGCGAACAACAGGACCGACATGGCGGGGGGGATCATGGGTTTGATCGTGAGCTGAAACCCCAACGCCTGGCTCACGACCATGCAGCAGGTCAGTGCGATCGCGGTCAATTGCGCAAGGTTGAGCGCCAAATATGGCCGCCGCAATGCGAGCGCCGCGAGCGCGCGATGCTGCAATGCACCGATCAAGACCGCCACAACTGCGATCGCAGCGCCGACAACTGCAATCGTCAGCACCGTCGCTGGCCGCGTCCCGATAATCGTCGTGTTGCCGAAAACGTCCCAACGAATGACGGTGCGATTCGGAAGTACGCCATAGAATCGCAAAACGAGTGCAACGGGCGCAAGTCCCATCGCGATCATCATCAAGTAAATGCCGATGGGTTGGCGCAGAACGTCCCCCCGGCCCTATCGTCCGGCGTCGGCGTAAAACCGTTCCGCGCCTGGATGAAGGGGCAAAGGCAGATTCTCGGCAGCCTTAGCAGCCTCGATCGTTTGCGCAATCTTGCCCAACCGGTGCAAGTCCCCTTGGTTTTTAGAATTCCAAAACGACCGTAGAATGTCGCGCACGACATCGTTCGGCAAAGACTTCTGCACCACCCAAACCGCAGCGACGTTCAGTGTCGTCACCGCTTTGGATGAACGATAGCTGTCCGCAGGCAGCGTGTATTTGCTAAACATCGGAATCGCCGTCGCAAGTGCCGTCATTGCACGGTTATCGAGACCCACGACGCGTGCTTGCCCCCGGCGCACCAAACCATCGACAGTCTGCAGAGGCGCCACACCGATCGCAAAGAACGCGTCGATTTTTCGGTTCCGCAGGGCGTCCGCCGCCCGCTCTGGCGTTTCAAAGGACAAACGAATGCGTGCCGGATCGACCTTCGCGGCGGCAAGCAAAAGCCGCACGGTATGATTGGTCGCAGACCTCGGCCCGTCGATCGCAATGCGCTTGCCCACCAGGTCGCTGAGGTTGCGGATACGCGAGCGCGTCGCGACGACGAGATGCAGCGTTTCTTCGTGCAGCCGCGCAATGGCCCGAAGTTCCGTCAAAGAACCCATTCCCTTAAACGGCCCTTGGCCTGCAAGCGCAGCAGCTGCGACGTCACCTTGAACGATCGCCGACTTCACCCGCCCGCTGTTGACCGAAATCGCGTTGGCGACAGAACCGCTGGACGAACGAAGCGTGACGATAAGCCCCTCAGGGCCGCAAACACCCGTGACGTCGCAGCGCGCAAGTCCGGGGGGATGGCTGATGATCTTCGCAATGGTCTCGCCAACGCGAAGGTACGACCCGGACGCAGGCCCTGTCGCAATCTGGAAAGAAATGCGCCGGGCTTCGGGCGGCGAAACTTGCGCGTTGAGCGGGACCGCAATCAGGACAGCCGCGATCGCGATCAGCATGTTCCTCGGCTGAGGCGTTTTTCGCTTCACGGAATTCCATCCTCTGAGACGCGCGTTATACGCCCGCGTTAACGCATCGGAAAGGCGCGTTAACGCGCGATTATGCTTAAACCTTTGTTATCCGCTTGCTGTGAAATTAGGACGTTTTCAATCCTGCGGTTCCGCATTGCGTTTGCGTGGCCGCTTTCGACTCTTGCGAGGGGAATTCCGATGGGCTTACGACTGAACCGCGACCTGCTTCGCTCTGCGAGCAAGATCGCCATTGCCGCCAGTGCGGCCGCTTTCCTATCCGGCTGCAGCGGCGCAGGATTGTTCAGCGCCAGCCAGCCTGCTGACGCAGCCACGATCGCCGCCTTCGAAAAGCCCGATCCGGAAAACAACGATTACGCGGCAGCAGCGGCCTATTGGGGTGCCAAATACGAGGCAAACCGCGGAGATATCAAGGCGGCGCTGAGTTTTGCCCGCAATCTGCGTCTGATGGGTGGTGCGCGCCAAGCCGTCGCAGTGCTGAAGGACGTCGTGATGAAGGCCCCGGATAATGCCCAGGTGTCTTCCGAGTACGGCAAAGCGCTAACCGCTGTCGGCCGTAGCCGGGACGCGATCCCATTCCTGGCGCGCGCCACCCAGTTGGACAGCAGCGACTGGAGCACGTTCTCGGCCTACGGCGTCGCGCTCGATCAGAACGGCACCCATGACGCTGCCCGCCAGAACTACGACATCGCACTAAGGCTCTCACCCGCCAATGCGACGGTCGAAAGCAATATTGCGATGTCCTACATCCTGTCTGGCCAAGTCGACCAGGCCGAAGTCATCCTGTTCCGCCTCGTCTCGCGCCCTGATGCGACCCCCGCAATGCGCCAGAATCTGGCAATGGTCGCAAGCTTGAAAGGAAACACCGCCGAGGCTGAGCAGCTCGTCCGTGAGGATCTGCCCGCCGATCAAGCACTCAACAATCTGACTGTCCTGCGCCAACTGGACGCCGACAACGTGCGGGCACCGGTGGTTCCCGAAGCGCCGAAGCCCCAAGCAGCCGTTCCGGCACCCACGAAGGCCGTAGTAAGCGTGGTTGAAGACGCGCCGGTGGCTGAGGCAGCAGAGGCTCCGGTCACCGTGAAGGCTGCGGAAATCACAGTTGAACAGCCGGCTGAAGTCGCCGAAACGGTCATCCCCGAAGCGTCGCCGACCGTGACAGCCGCGCCAGAGGTAGCGCCCTCCCCTGCCGCACAACCCCAATCGCGCTATCAAATGGCGCCGATTGCGGACGACGCCGAGAAGCCCCGGTCCATCACGCCGAAGGCCGTCCAAAAGCCTGCCGCTCAAAAGCAGAGCTCGATGCTGCGCAAGTCGTTCGACCCGCAAGCGCCGATTTCGATCGCCAACGTCGCCAACTAAGGCAACCAATAACAAAGGCCGCGTTCCTCATGGGAACGCGGCCTTTTTCTTTGCTTTCGGATCAGCCTATTGGATGG
This sequence comes from Alphaproteobacteria bacterium, assembly GCA_031378595.1. Lineage (GTDB taxonomy): Bacteria > Pseudomonadota > Alphaproteobacteria > Micropepsales > Micropepsaceae > SZUA-430. The sequence goes on along the minus strand of JANNEL010000464.1, from coordinate 5,846 downwards.
CCATGATCTTGATCGACGCCGGACCCAGAATGACGATGAAGAGGGCAGGCAAGAAGAACAAGATCATCGGCACCGTCAGTTTCGCAGGCAACGACGCGGCCTTCTTTTCGGCTTCCATCATCCGCATTTCGCGGTTTTCCAGCGCCATAACCCGCAACGCCGAACCAAGCGGCGTACCGTACCGCTCCGCCTGAATGAGCGACGTACAGACCGCGCGTACGCCCGGATGCGCGCAGCGCTTGCCCAGGTTTTCATAGGCTTGCCGGCGATCGGGGAGGTACGAGAGCTCGGCCGTGGTCAGCGCGAATTCCTCCGCAAGCTCGACCGACTGACTGCCGATTTCGGACGCCACTTTGTTGAAAGAGGCTTCGACCGACATGCCCGACTCCACGCAGATCAACATGAGATCGAGCGCGTCGGGAAACGCCTTCATGATCGAGGTCATGCGTTTGTCGATGATGTTCTGCACGTAGAGGTCGGGCAGATAAAAGCCGACGAACGCACCGCCGAACGCTATGGCGATCTTGCCGAACGGCGGCAGATTGTAGGCCGTGAGCAAGAACAAATAGACGATGGCGGCAAAAAACACGAGGAACGGCATCACGAATCGGAAGAACATGAAGGCGTAGATCGCCGCCTGGCCGCGATAGCCGGCGCGCGACAATTTTTCCTTCGTATTCGCAGATTCCAAGATGTTGCGAAGGTTAAGTTTCTCGACCGTCTGCTTCATGAAGCCGACGGGATTGTTGCGCAGTTGCCCCTTTTTGGACAACGTTTCGCGCTGCATGCGGCGCAATTCCTCACGCCGCGTCGCGACCGACTTCAACCGCGCACCCAGCTTGTCGCCGGCCAGCAGCGGAAAGGCGAGCGTCACGATCGTCGCAAACGTTGTGATCGCGATCAACGCCGTCACGACAAGCTGCCGGTCGAAGAGCAGATCGATATATTGCATCATGGCGCCGCTCTCCTGACTCAGTACTTGAACGAAATCATCTTCTTCATCACGAAGATGCCGATGGACATCCACGTCGCGCAAACCAACAGCAGGAAGTTGCCGAAGCGTTCCGTGAACAAAAGCGAGATGTAATCGGGCGTGGTCGCGTAGACGAGACCCATAACCACAACCGGCAGCGAGCCGATAATACCGGCCGACGCTTTCGCTTCCGACGACAATGCCGCAATCTTGCCCTGTAGACGCTTGCGGTCGCGCAACACGCCCGAGAGGTTGCCCAGCGCTTCTGACAAGTTGCCGCCGGTCTTTTGCTGAATGGTCAGCACGATCTGGAAGAAGTTCACTTCGGGAACAGGCATTCGCTCGTACATGCGCTTCAAGCCGTCTTCGAGCGTCACGCCAACCTTTAGACCCTCGACGATCTGGCGGAACTCCGGTCCGACCGGCTCGGCCGACTCGGCCGCGATGATCTTCAAGCACTCGTTGAGGGGCAGACCCGACTTAACGCCGCGAACGATAACGTCGATGGCGTTCGCAAATTCTTTCACAAACGCCTTCTTGCGCCGCCCAATCGTGAAACCAAGGAGCCAACGCGGCAGGCCGAGGCCGACGACGAACGCCGCGCCGACCGCCACGTACCACTGATATCCAAACATGAAGAAGCCGGCAAACGCGGCGACGGCCAGACCTGCGGTGATGATGTAGAACTTACGGACATCGATGTTCCAATCGGCCTGCTCGAGCATCGCGCCCAGCGTCGGACGCGCTTTCGTTTGCTCTTGCTTGCGCTCGATCTCTTTGAGCGTCTCTTGAACCTGTTTGCGGCGCTTTGCGGTGGAATCGCCGCCGGTGTCGGCGCCCTTGGCGGCCGCCGCGCCACGACCCGTTCCGCGCGTCGCAGCCGCAACGCGCTTATCTGCTTTGGCGCTTCCGCCCGCACCCAAAAACGCAAACGCCGCGCCGCCGACGGCAAGCGCCGTCATCAACGCGATCGCGACGATCATCATTGTGCCTTGATCCATGACGGCCATTTGGAGCTTGCGCGCTCCCCTCCCTATTTGGCGGCCGCCGCCTCGAGCGCTTCGAGAAGTTCCTGCTCTCGATTGTAGTAGCGCGCTCGCTCCCAAAACGCGGGGCGCGAAATGCCTGTTGAAACGTGCCTGCCTTTCACGCGACCCTGTTCGTCCTCGCCGAGGATCTCGTAAAGAAACAAGTCCTGCGTGATAACGACGTCGCCTTCGAGGCCGATGACCTCGGTAATGTGCGTGATCCGGCGCGAACCGTCGCGCAAACGCGCAGCCTGGACGATGACGTCGATGGCGCCGACGACCATCTCGCGGATGGTCTTTGACGGCAGATTATAGCCGCCCATCGTGATCATGGATTCGATACGCTGCAGGGCTTCGCGCGGGGTGTTGGCGTGCAACGTGCCCATGGAGCCGTCGTGGCCGGTGTTCATAGCCTGAAGCAAGTCGAACGCCTCGGGTCCGCGGACCTCGCCCACGATGATCCGCTCCGGGCGCATACGTAGACAGTTCTTCACGAGATCGCGCATCGTGATTTCGCCACTACCCTCAAGGTTTGGCGGACGCGTTTCAAGGCGCACGACATGCGGCTGTTGCAGCTGAAGCTCGGCCGCGTCTTCGCAGGTAATGACGCGCTCATCCAAATCGATGAACGCCGTCATCATGTTCAGCAGCGTCGTCTTACCGGAGCCCGTACCGCCGGATATCAAAACGTTACAACGGCAGTTGCCGATCACGTCCAACACCTTGCCGCCTTCCGGCGAGATCGAGCCGAAGCGGATCAGGTCCGCCATCTTCAGCTTGTCTTTCTTGAACTTACGAATGGTGAGCGTGGGTCCGTCGATCGCAAGCGGCGGCGCGATCACGTTCACACGAGAACCATCCGGCAGACGCGCGTCGCAAATCGGCGAGCTTTCGTCGACGCGGCGGCCGATCTGGCTCACGATACGCTGACAGATGTTCATCAACTGCGCGTTGTCGCGGAAGCGGATGTTGGTCAGCTGTACCTTGCCGGCGACTTCGATGAAGACGCGCTCCGCACCATTGACCATGATGTCGGCGATGTCGTCGCGTGCGAGCAGCGGCTCCAGCGGTCCGTAACCCAGAACGTCGTTGCAGATGTCGCTGAGCAGTTGTTCCTGCTCGGCGATCGACATCACCACCGCCTTGATCGCGATGATTTCGTTGACGATGTCGCGGATTTCCTCGCGTGCCGACGACGCATCGAGCTGCGCGAGTTTCGCAAGATCGATCGTGTCGATCAGCGCGTTGAAGATCGTCGTCTTAATCTCGTAGTACTGATCCGACCGCGAATCGATCGTGAGCGGCGCAGGAGCAGGCGGCTCTGCGCGGCTGCCGGTTTTTGCGGTCGTGGGCGGCGGTGGCGGCGCGGCCGGCTTAGCTGCAGCCGGCGGCGGTGCCGCCGGTTTCGGCTTGGCCGCCGTCTCTGTTCCACCACTTCCAGGACGTTTACCGAACATCGCTTATCACGCCTTCTTGCGGCGCAAGAAGTCGAAGCTGAGCTTGTTGGCGGGCTTCGCTTCGACGCGCGGCTCCCGTCCCGTCAATTGCTGTGCCAAGTCGCGGAAGCATTGTGCCACACGCGATTGCGCGTTCAGTTCGCCGACCATCTGGCCGTTGTTGCTTGCCGTCGCGAACGTCTGCGGATCGAACGGCAGCACAAGGCTGGGTTCCGCCGACATCGCCTCGGCAAAATCCTTCACCGGGATCTCGGGGCGGCGCGGGATTCCCACCTGATTGAGAACGATTTTCATCGGCTTGTCGTTCGGACGAGCACCGTTGATGATGTCGTAGATGTTCTTACCGTTGCGCAAGCTCGCAAGATCGGGCGTAGCCACGACCACGATCTCGTCCGCCAAGGTGAGAACTTGCTTTACCCACGGAGACCAAACGTGCGGGAGATCGACGACGACGCACGGCGACGCCTGACGGACGACATCGAGCACCATTTCGATCGATTCCGGGGGATAGTGCGTCTCGCGGTCGAGTTGCGCAGGCGCGACGAAGAGACTGAGCCGGCCCGTATGCTTGATCAGCAACCGGTCCAGCAGCATGTCATCCAGCCGCTCAGGGCTCGCTAACGCCTCCGCGATACCCGTGCCTGGATCCTGGTTGAAGTCCAGACCGGTCGTACCGAAAGGAACGTCCAGATCGACGATCGTCGTCGCGATCTGCAAATCTTCTGCGATCGACCAAGCTGTATTGTGCGCGACCGTTGACGAACCAACGCCGCCGCGCGCACCGACAAACGCGAAGATCTTGCCGATCGGCGCGGTCGCCGGTCCGTGGTAAAGCGAGGCGATCGACTCAATCACCTGCAACGGGTTGAGCGGCGCAACAATGTATTCGCTGACCCCTTGGCGGATCATCTCGCGGTAGAGCGTAATGTCGTTCGAGGCGCCGATGACGATGACCTTCGTACCCGGATCGCAAACATGCGCGAGCTTCTCGAGTTCCTTCAGGATCTCCGGACCCGTCACTCGCGTTTCAACCATGATCACGTTCGGGGTGGAGGAATCTTGGAAATACTCCGCCGCACCGAAAACACCGCCCATGTGCACTGTCAGGTGCGCCTTGGCGAGGCGCCGATCCTGGCCCGCGCGCTGGATAACCGAGCCCGTCTCGGGCGACTCGCAAAACGCGTGGATCGAGATGCGCGGAACCGGCCGGTCCTGAACATCCGTCCCGAACGGCTCGCCCTTATTCTCGTCGCTCGTTTCGGGCTTCTTGGCCTTGCTCATCCCTAGATCCTCAATCTGTGTGTCGGCGCGTCAGTTCTTCACGTCGCTCGACGTGCCGTTGTCAGACGAGTCTCGCTGCGTCCGCGTGACCAGGCCTTGCTGATACTTGCTCAGGACATCCGACCGCCGCGTCGCATTTGACGGATCGCTCGGCCGGGGTTCGATCAAGTCGCGCGGATCGGCAACGATCGCCGCCATATTGTGCTGCGTTGCACACCCGAAATTCGAGTACGGCGTGTTACGCGGTTCGAAGCCCAAATTCTTCGACCAATCGTTGCCGCACTCGGCCGCAGTTGCCGTGTACGCGACGAAACTGATCGAGATCGGCGCTTGTGTGTCGCCGCTGGCGGGCTCGTAGGTAGTGAACTGAACAGCGTCGCTGGCGACGCCGTTCGCGCTCAATATCTTCTTCAAGTGTGACAGCGCGCCGGCATCGCCGTCCGGACCGCCCGGCGCGGCAACGTTCATGAGACCCCGCCCGCGCGCCTTCCAGCGCTCCGCAAACGTCGCGATGCGTGCATCTTCTCCGCGCGCGAGGGCGTGCAACCCGGTGTCCACTTGCACGGCAAGCGTTGCCACCTGCGGCTCGACCGTGATGGGAAACTGTTCTTCCGCGTTGTAAACGTGCCGTGCATCGTTCGCCAGCGGAGGCGACGTGCAAGCTGTCGCCGCCAGAGCGGTTAGACCGAGCAGGAGAACGTGAGGAATGCGGTTCATGACGCTGATCCTAATCTTTCGGTAATTGCCAAATTCTTGCCGACCGTCCGCCACGGTTAGTGGACGATGAATCCGATCGGCCCCTTAAGTGTTCCCTGGGGTTGCTTGCCTTTCTCGCCGTAAACGGCATTCAGACGAGACAGCAGAACGGTCTCCGCATCGCTTGCCGTGACGTAGCCGTCGGTCGGCGATGCCAAGTTTTTCGGCGACGTCGGGTCCACCAAATACGGTGTCACGATCACAACCAGCTCGGTCTCGCCCGACTGAAAGTCGCGGCTTTGGAAGAGCGAACCCAGGATCGGGAGATTCTTCAGTCCTGGAACGCCGTCGATATTTTGCTTCGTCGACTGCGAGAGCAGGCCCGCCATGGTTAGTGGACGATGAATCCGA
>JANNEL010000416.1:0-6443 GCA_031378595.1 Alphaproteobacteria bacterium | reverse complement strand
GTGCTGGCGTTGACCGCAAATCCCATCTGCGCGGGCGTCACGCTATACGCCTTTGTCAGCGACGGCAAAATCGCCTGCGCCGCGAACAAATCGACAAGCGTCAGAAAACTGATGACGCCGATCACGATGAGCCGGAACGCCAAAGAGGGCCGTCCTGCCATCTCGCTTGAAGCGCCGGTTGCGGCTGCGTGGCCCTGTGTCATCGCTGATTCCCTTATGTGTGAGAAAAGACGGCGGCGTCCGCTCTGGGGGAAGCGGACGCCGCCTTTTCGGTACTCGCGCTTGGGGGAGAGGAGGGCTTTAGGACCGCGCGAGGACTTAACGGCTTACATGCCGCCTTCTTTCATCATCGGCGTCGGTACGATGTCGGCGGAGATAAGCGTCGCCGCCTTGTTCGTGTTGTTCCGCCACCAGTGCGACAGGTTACCGGACTCGACGGCGATGTCGCCGGCCTTGTGGTCGATCGGAACGGTGCAGGTCGAGCGGTATTCCGTGATCGCGCCGTCGACGACATAGATGTTCGCCGGACGCTCGGTGTGACTGTGGTTCGGAACCACGCCACCGGGCTGCACGACGAGGCGGCGCATCCGCATCGTCTTGCCGGCGACGTTGTAGCCGTTGCCGAGGTCGATGGAACCGATCACGTTGTCGGTAACGTCCTTCGGCATGGTTTCGACAGCAAGCGGGCTCGCGCCCTGCTTGCCGGCTGGGCAGTCACCGGCGGTCGCCGCGGGCGTCAATGCAAAGCCGCCGAGCGCGAACACACTCGCAACAGACAGCGTCTTCAGGGACTTCGTAAACATAGCGTTCTCCTTGAGGGTTCTACGGGACTGACTGGGCCAATACCTCAGCGTCGCTTGTCACCATCATCGAACCGCGTCACGAACGAAAATGCCGTTTGCCTGCCGATTGGATAGCCGCGCGCTATAGCGTCGTGATTGTGCTGTGACCGGCTAATCTTCTAGAGTCGCCGCATGACGCTGGACGACAAGCTTAAGGCCGTGCGCGATGCCGCATCGCCTGCCGGAACAAAACTCTACGACGACCTCATCAAGCAATTGGTGGATAGCGGCGCCCTCGATGGCGTGCTGAAACCTGGCGCGACGTTTCCCGACTTCGCGTTGCCGAATGCGGAAGGCCGCATCGTGCAGCGCGCAGATTTGCTGGCCGCAGGCCCCGTGGTGATCGTCTTCGACCGCGGGGCGTGGTGTCCCTACTGCACCGTCGTGCTCGGTGAACTCGCAAAACTGTCCCCTGATATCCATTCCGCAGGCGCTTCCATCGTCGCCATCACACCCGACGCCGGCGGCGGCATCGCGCGTATCAAAGAACAATGCGGCATCGACTTCGACGTGCTGGCCGATCTCGACAACGTTCTCGGTATGCAATGCGGGCTCGTGTTTCCAGTGCCCGACGCCGTGCGCAAGCGCTACATGGAGCGCGGTCTCGATCTGGAACGCATCAACGGCAACGACATGTGGCTGCTGCCGGCACCCGCGACATTTGTCGTGGGGCAAGACGCCGTCATTAGGCACGCGTCGCTCGATATCGACTTCCGCTACCGCATAGAGCCCGCGGAAATCCTCAAATCCGTGCAAGCGTTGCGCTGAACGGCGGCGCACTCCAATTGCGCCGAATCGCCTGTTGCCTCATCCTCCCCGTTGATTCGCGCGAGCGCCGAGGACAGCAGATGGCAAGCCTTACCGATTTCGCATTGAAGCACAGCGTCGCTACCGCTGGCGCCATTCCGGCCACCGTCGCCGCGAACTGGTATCTGGAAACGTTGAGCCCCGCGGGCATCGCACTCGTCTTCTTGCTGTTCTTGGCAGCGTTCAACGGCGTCGCCGCGCTCGTCTCGTATTTCGGCAAGAAGAGTCTGAGCGAAGAATAAGCGCCAACGGCGCGCCTTAAGCGTTCAAATCTTCTCGACGCACGCCGTCAAATCCCAAGATGAAATCTGCGCCGTAGGCGAGGCTCGGCGTCTGGAACCCAACCTTCACCTCGCCATTCGCCGCGCGTTGCGCAATCGAAAGCGCCGTCGCCGTGGTCAGCGTGTACCCCTCGGGCGTCCGCAGCCGCGTGCGCACTGTCTCACCCTTCCCATTGCGCCCAACCCCGATCAGAATGGCCTCGCCTTTGCGCCGCTGCTCGTCGGTCGGCCCCTCCGGTTGCTTGTCGATCTGTCGCTTCAAGAACGACTGCATGAACGGTAGCCCCAGGAATGCTTTCAGCAGGAACGGCATTTTCATCATGCGCGCGATCTGCGGCGACGATTCGAAGTGCACTTCGATGTTGGGAATCTTCGTCGAGTGATAGGCCGTCGAAACGTCGCCCCAGGGCATGGCGATCGTGGGCTTCGCGCCGTAGCCGAAATCGATCAGGTCCTCGTTCGATCCTTCGAGTTGGTCGATCTCGCCGTTGCGGCGCACGAGCGTGCCCTTCGCAATCCCTTCGACGCCTGTCTTCGCCGTGCCCCGCGACATCGCGGCGAGCCCGCCGATATAGATCTTCAAGTCCTCCGCATCCGGCAGCCGCCGCTTCACGTGCGCGGCAAGGCAATCGGACGGCACGACGTCGAATCCAACGCCGGGCAACAACATCACGCCAGCCTTTTTGGCTTCTTCGTCGCGCGCAGCGAGCGCCTCGAACACCGCAATCTCGCCGGTGATGTCCAGGTAATGCGTTTTCGTGCGGATGCAGGCGTCCGCCATTGGCTTCGATGTGGCCGAAAAGGGCCCCGCAATGTGAAGCACGACCGCGACCTCGTTCAGCGCGCTGTCGAGCTTCTCCGTCTCGTTCAGATAGAACGCGCGCCATGCGAGCCCTAACTCGTCCGCCAGCGGCTTGACCTTTTCCACACTTCGGCCCGCAAGGATTGGCGTGAGGCCCTGCAGTTTCGCCGCGCGCGCTGTCAGCTTCCCGGTGTAACCGGTTGCGCCGTAGATCAGAATTTTCCCCGCTCGCGACATGTGTTTCTCCCTTTGGTCTCGCGTTATACCTGCGCAGGCGACCGAAACAATGGCCAATGCACGCGTCGAGTGTATCGCTCGTGATTTGACAGTTCGACGAAATCTGTCAAATCTGTCCGCATGGAGCCAAGAGACGGTATTTTGCGGGCGGCGCAAATCGTCTTCGCCCGCCATGGGTTTCGCCAAACCTCGATGGCGATGGTCGCCGAGGAAGCGCGGCTGACCCGCCAGGCGCTCTATCACCACTTCGAATCGAAAGAGGCGTTGTTCGCAGCGCTCGTTGATCTCTTGCAGGAGCAGGCACTTGCAGCCGCCAAGGACGCCGCCGCCAAGGGCGGACGCGACGCCGCCGACGCCGTCGCCCAAATCGTCATGGCAAACCACCGCAGCCTCGTGGCCAGCGTCGCTGGATCGCCGTTCGCAACGGAGCTGATCGAAGAGAGCAGCCGCCATTGCGGTCCCGCGATCAGCGCCTATGCAAAGCGATATGAAAAGGTGCTGGAAACCGCGATTGCCGGTCTCGCCCGCGCTGGACGGCTGACGCTACGCGGCACCACCGCCCACGAACTCGCACAAATGATTGCCGTGGCCGCGAAGGGCGTGAAGGTCGCCTACGCCGGCGAAAGCGAAGCCGCGCACGGCCAAGCCTTAAAACGCATGATCGAATTTATTTGCGCCGGCGCGGGCACGTTGCCCGCCAAGGCTCAGCCAAAAATGGGGACAGCGAGGAGAGCGCTACGATGATTACAATCAACGTCAATGGCACACCGCAACAGGTGGAAGCCGAAGAGGGCATGCCGCTGCTGTGGGTGATACGCGACGTGCTGAACATGACTGGCACGAAGTACGGCTGCGGCGTCGGTTCGTGCGGCGCCTGCACGGTCTTGATCGACGGTGCGGCAACGCGCAGTTGCTCTTTCCCGGTAGGCTTGGCTGCAAACAAAAACATCACGACGATCGAGGGCCTGAAGTCCGGCGACACGCTGCACAAGGTGCAGCAAGCTTGGATCGAAGCGCAGGCGCCGCAATGCGGCTTCTGCCAGTCGGGCCAGATCATGGCCGCCGTCGCGCTCTTGAGTGAAAAGCCGCAGCCGACCGACGCCGACATCGACGCGGCGATGACGAACATCTGCCGCTGTGGCGCTTACACCCAAATCCGCGCGGCGATCCACGCCGCAGCAAAAGTATAGGGAGAACACCCATGGTTTCGCGCAGATTGGTGATCTTCGGCGGCGTCGCCGCAGCGGGCGGTCTGGCAGTCGGCTATGCCCTCATGCCGTTTTCTACGGCCGATCGTGCCAAGCGCATGATCGCGAAGGAAGGCACGACCCCGCTGTCCGCGTGGGTACGCATCGGCACCGACAACTCCGTCACCGTCATCGTCCCGCATTCGGAGATGGGGCAGGGCGTGCATACGTCCATGCCGATGATGCTGGCGGAAGAACTCGACGCCGACTGGTCGCTCGTTCGTATGGAGCAAGCACCCGCCGACATGGCGTTCGCCAACGGCTCGCTCGCCCGCGAATATCTGCGTGGCGACATGTCGATCCCGTCGTGGATGTCGGGCACGGCCGAATTCGGCTCGCGCAAAATCGCCGAGTACATGAACCTGCAAATCACCGGCGGCTCGACGGCGGTCCGCATGACCGGCGTGCGCGGCATGCGCATCGCGGGTGCTGCCGCGCGTTGGATGCTCGTGAAGGCCGCCGCCGCCGCGTGGGGCGTGCCGGAAAGTGAAGTCGTCGCCAAACAAAGCAAGCTCACCCATGCTTCGGGCAAGCAAGCGACCTACGGCGAAATGGCGGCGGCTGCGGCTGCCTACGATCCGCCGGTCGATCCGCCGCTCAAGGCCAAGAAGGACTACACGATCGTCGGCCAACCCATTGCCCGTTTCGACATCCCGGGCAAGGTCGACGGCAGCGCGAAATTCGGCATCGACACGCGGCTGCCGAATATGAGTTTCGCGTGTGTCGCGGCGTGCCCCGTGTTTGGCGGCACCTTGAAGTCCGTCGACGAGAAGCCGGCGCTTGCCATGAAGGGCGTTAAGAAGGTCGTGAAGCTGCCCGCAGCCGTCGCCGTCGTCGCCGACAACACCTGGCGCGCCAAGGAAGCATTGGCCGCGCTGCAGCCCGAATGGAACGAAGGCGCAAATGCGAACATCAGTCAGGCGACGATCTTCGCAGCCAAGGACGCAGCTCTCAAGAAGGGTGATCTGACCGAAGACCACGCTGTCGGCAACGTCGACGAAGCGTTGAAGGGCGCCAAGAAAGTCGTCGAGGCGACCTACCGCGTGCCGTTCCTCGCGCACGCGACGATGGAAGTCATGAATTGCACGGCGCAATTTGAAAACGGAAAGCTGACGATCTGGGGCGGCTTCCAAGACGGCCTCGGCGCGAAAGCGCGCGCCGCAAAGGCAGCGGGCATCGCCATCGACGATGTCACCTTGCACCATACCTCGATGGGCGGCGGTTTCGGTCGTCGCGGCTACTCGCTCGACTATATCGACAAGGCAATCGGCGTCGCGCGCCAAGTCGAAGGGCCCGTGCAGGTCGTCTTTACGCGCGAAGAAGACATGACGCAGGACTATTACCGCCACGCCTCGATGGCGAAGATGCGCGCCGCGCTTGACGACAAAGGCAAGGTCACGGCCTGGCTGCACACCTTCACGGAAAAGCACGACCCGCCGGAAGCACTGCGCGTCAACTACGACTTCGCCAACCAAGCGGCACGCTATGCCAGCGGCACGAATCCCATTCCCTGGGGGCCATGGCGCAGCGTGGATCACACCCAGCAGGGCTTCTTCATCGAAACCTTTATGGACGAACTCGCAGCGGCGGCCGGCAAAGATCCGTTCGAATTCCGCCGCGCACACCTCGAGAGGGCGCCGCGCCACAAAGCGGCGCTCGAACTCGTGGCCCAAATGGCAAACTGGGCGACACCGCCTGAGCAAGGCCGCGCGCGCGGCATTGCGATCCGCGAAGCGTTCGGCACGATCGTGGCGCAAGTGGCGGAAGTCTCAGTCGGCACCGACGGTCGCGCGCACGTGCACAAGGTCTGGAGCGCAGTCGATCCCGGTGAAGTGATAAATCCGGCGACGTTCACCGCTCAAATCCAAGGCGGCGCGATCTACGGCTTGACCGCTGCGCTCTATGGCGAAATCACGATCGACAAGGGACGCGTGGTTCAACAAAACTTCCCCGACTACGAAATGGTCCGCATGGCCGCGGCACCGGAACACGAGGTGCGCTTCATCGAGTCGGGCGCGCGCACGGGCGGTGCCGGCGAACCGGGCACCGCGCCGATCGCCGCCGCTGTCGGCAACGCCATCTTTGCTCTGACGAAGAAACGTATTCGCGAACTGCCCTACGCCAAAGCAACGCTGACGGCGGGTACCAACGCCGGAGTAGCGAATGGCTAGGCGCTGGATTATTGCCATCGCGGTGGCAACCGCTGCGTTGCCGCTGGCCTTTGTTT
>JANNEL010000407.1:0-3471 GCA_031378595.1 Alphaproteobacteria bacterium | reverse complement strand
GCATGACGGGCTTGCGTACTTCGCGATCAGCGAGCAACCGGTGTCATTCGGCAAGTTCGCGCGGTTCTTTCGTGACGCTCTGAAGTGCAAGAACGCGCTCTATCTCGACGGCGCGGTGTCGAGTCTATGGGTGCCGGCGAGCAGGCGGCGCGACGCGGATCATGTGATCGGGCCGATGGTGGTGATTAGCGCGCGGCGGAAACTACAAAGCTAGGCGCGTTTTGCGGTGCGCTGCGCAAGCACGATGGCGACGCCGCCCAAGGTTGCGATGGAGGCCACGATCAGGCGGAGCGAGATGTCCTCGCCTATGAAGAGGATTCCGCCAAACGCTGCGATGACGGGGACGGAGAGTTGGACGATGGCAGCGCGCGCAGCCGTGAGGCCGCGCAGGGCTGCGTACCAGACGACGTAGCCGAGGCCCGAAGCGACAGCGCCGGAGGCGATTGCGAGTAGCGCGCCGGTCGTTTCGATATGAAAGCCGTTCAACGCGCCTGCAGCGGCGCTGACGGCGAGCACGGCGGGCAACGCTGCGATGAAGGCGCCGGCGGTCGCTGTGAGCGGGTCGGTTGCAGAGCGTCCGAGCAGCGAGTAGAGGCCCCAAGCGATGCCCGCGACCGCCATCAGCAGTGCGCCGAGAAGATCAGGCGCGGTGAGGCCCGGTGAGACGAGGTAGATTAGGCCGGCGATCGCGAGCGCGAGGCCGCCCCACGATATCGGCGAAAACGCTTCGCCGCTGCGCATTGCGGCAACGAACATCGTCAACTGCACTGCGCCGAACAGGATCAGCGCGCCCGTGCCTGCGCTGAGCGAGCGGTACGCGAATGTGAAGAAGACCATGTAGGTGAACAGCATTGCGCCGGTGCGCCAGTGGTTAGCTCCGAACGCGCTTTGAAGGTTGCCGCGCCAGGCCAAAAGGACCGCCAGCATCAAGGCGCCCGCCACCGTCCGCAGCGAGGCGAAGCTTCCCGCATCGATCAACCCAGCCCCCAGTGCCATGCGGCACAGCAGTGAGTTCGCGGCGAACGCGATCATCGCGACTGCGGTCAAAGTAGCGGTTTGTGCGTTCGGCAAGGCTCACCCCTCGTGGGACGAAACTGCCCGGAAATGACGCATCGCGCAAACTGGTTCTGATCGTTCGTTGCAGCTAGGCTCCGGCCAAACGCACGTGAGCAATGGAGACGATTGGGATGGCTGAAGCTGGGGTGCATGGACATTGCGATGAGCGGTTTGCTGCCGTGCGTGCGGTCTTTACGAACAACCTCGCGAGTGGCCTCGATGTTGGCGCCTCGTTTGCGGTGACGGTCGAGGGTGAGACGGTCGTCGACTTGTGGGGCGGGTGGGCGGATGAGAACCGCTCGCGCGCCTGGCAGAAAGACACGATCGTCAACGTCTATTCGACAACGAAGACGATGACGGCTTTGACGGCGCTGTTGCTTGCCGACCGCGGCGTGCTCGACTTGCATGCGCCGGTCGCGCGCTATTGGCCGGAGTTCGTGGCGAATGGAAAGGAAGGGGTGAAGGTCAGTCACTTGCTTTCGCATTCGGCCGGACTTTCGGGCTGGGACGCGAAGCTGAAGCCGGAGGACCTTTACGACTGGAATCGCATTTGCGGATTGCTGGCCGCGCAAGCACCATGGTGGACGCCGGGCGAGAAGGTTGGCTACCACGCGGTCAGTCAGGGCTTCTTGGTGGGTGAGGTGATCCGGCGGGCCTCGGGCAAGACGGTCGGCACCGTGTTTCGCGAGGAGATCGCGGGACCGCTCGGCGCGGACTTTCATATCGGTTTGGCGGCCACGCATGACCGCGCGTGTCGGCGAGTTGATTCCGCCGGTGACCGGAATGGGTAAAGGCCGCGATCCGCAGTCGATTGCCGGACGGACGTTGGACAATCCGGTGCTGACCGCGCTTGAGCCCCGCACACGTGCTTGGCGGGCAGCGGAGATTCCGGCGGCGGGCGGCTTTGGCAATGCGCGTTCGGTCGCCGAGGTGCAAACGGTGCTTGCCAATCGCGGTGTGTCGAAGGGCAAGCGGATCATGTCCGATGCGGGGACACGGCGCGCGCTGGAGCCACAGATCGAAGGGCTGGATATGGTGCTGGGGCTGCCGGTTCGGCACGGCATGGGCTATGGCTTGCCGGGGCAGGCGATGCCGCTCCCCAGCGCGAACACGTGTTTCTGGGGTGGGTGGGGCGGTTCGCTCGTCATTGCGGATTTGGACAAGCGCGTTTGCTGTGCGTATGTGATGAACAAGATGGGCGAAGGCACGACCGGCGATCTGCGCGCGTTTCAGATGATCATGCCGGTGTATCAGGCGCTCAGTACATGAGGGGGAAGTGATGCGCTATCGCGTTGTGGGGCTGTTGTCGCTGCTGGTGCTGTTGTTCGTACCGCTGGATGCTTCGGCTGCGGAGCGGACCGTCGTGCTCGTGATGTTCGACGGGTTTGCGCCTGCGATGGCGGACGCGACGAAGACGCCGAACCTCGATGCGATCAAGCAAGAGGGTGCGTGGTCGCGGCATTTGGTGCCGGTCTATCCGACGATGTCTTTGCCCAATCACACGAGCTTCGCGACGGGTTGTTGGCCGGAACATCACGGCATCGTTCAAAACAAGTTTTTCGATCCCGATCGCGGTTCCTCTTACGATGAGAACGGTGACGCGAGTTGGCTCACGGGCTGCGAACCTGTTTGGCAGACGGCGGAGCGACAGGGTGTACACACTGCTGCGTTGAATTTTGCGAACCGGTGGGACGTGAAGAAGAACGTGGCGCTGGCGGGTGTGATCAATCCGTACGTGCCGTGGGAGCAGACGCCGTCGGATGACGAGACGCTGGCGCACGGGCTTCAGTTGCTGAAAAGCACGGACGCGAAGCGGCCGCGTTTGATTGCGCTCTATTTCCGCGGGCCCGATCATGATGCACATGTGTACGGCGTGACGGCGCCGCAGACGTTGGCCGAAGTGCGCAAGGCGGATGCGATCGTCGGTAAGCTGATTGCCGCCATCAAGGCACTGCCGTCGGATCGCGAGGCAACGCTTATCGTTGGCACGGATCACGGCATGATCGCGGTCGACCCGGTCGTCAATCTGGGGCGCATCATCAACCGGAATTGGATCTACGCGCGCGATGCGGGGGATGGCGGTAGCGCCTATCTCTATCTCGACAAGGGGGAGAGTGTTGAGCGCGTCGAGAAGGCTTTGGCGCAATACAAAGATGCGTTCACCGTCTATCGGACTGCCAAGTATCCAGCGTATTCGCACTTGGGCTCCAGCGCGCGGGTCGGCGATCTGATGCTGGTGGCGAAGCCGCCGTACTACATCGCGCCGTCGAGCAGCTTGCCGTGGTACGCGCACGCGATGGGTATGACTTGGTTTTGGTCCGACATTTTTGTGCCCGGCGACCTTGGCGGCTTGAAGGCTTCGCACGGGTACGATCCGGCGATCCCAGAGATGCACGGCGTGTTCTACGCATGGGG
>JANNEL010000352.1:0-4776 GCA_031378595.1 Alphaproteobacteria bacterium | reverse complement strand
CCGTTGCTGCGGTATTCGGTGCGCGCGGTCTGATGGCAGCAAGCGAAGCGAAGTTCGAGGTCGTGAAGACCGAGGCGCAGTGGCGAGCGAAGCTCACACCGGATCAGTTCCATGTCTTGCGTGAGCAAGGCACTGAGCGCCCAGGATCGAGCGTGCTCGATCACGAGAAGCGCCGTGGAACGTTCGCGTGCGCGGGCTGCGACTTGCCGGTCTTTTCGTCGGATGCGAAGTTCGACAGCGGGACGGGGTGGCCGAGTTTTTGGAAGCCCTTGCCGAACGCTGTCGGTACGACCACCGATACATCGTTGTTCATGACGCGAACGGAAGTTCATTGCAGGCGCTGCGGCGGCCATTTGGGCCATGTGTTCGACGACGGTCCGGCCCCAACCGGCAAGCGCTATTGCATGAACGGCATCGCGATGACGTTCAAGCCGGCCGTTGCCTAACTGAGGTGCCATGTTCGCCGTCGAGAAAGTTAGCGGAACCAAAGCTGAGATCTACGAGGAGCTCTTGCGCCAGACGCGAGGGCTCCTCGATGGCGAGCGCGACCTTGTTGCGAACGCCGCCAACATTGCGGCGCTGATCTGGCAGATCGTGCCCGACCTCAATTGGACAGGGTTCTATTTCATGAAGGGTGGCGAGCTCGTGCTCGGCCCGTTTCAAGGCAAGCCCGCGTGCGTCCGGATTGCGGTAGGCAAGGGCGTGTGCGGAACCGCTGCGGCCCGGCGCGAAACGATGCTGGTCAAGGACGTGCATGCGTTTCCGGGGCACATCGCATGCGATTCCGCGTCGAATTCCGAACTCGTCGTGCCGCTGGTCAAAGGCGATCGGGTGTTTGGTGTGCTCGATCTCGACAGCCCTTTGTTTTCGCGGTTTGACGATGAGGATCGTCGGGCGTTCGAGGCCGTGGTTTCGATCTTCGTTGAAGGGACAGATTTCTGATGCTGGAACTCAGACCGAATTGCGAGTGCTGCGATCGCGATCTTCCGCCCGCATCGACGGAAGCGAGGATTTGCACGTTCGAGTGCACGTTCTGCGAGGCGTGTGCGACGAGCGTGCTGAAGGGGCGTTGTCCGAATTGCAGTGGCGATCTTGTGTGCCGGCCTATTCGACCTGCGGCCGCGCTTGTGAAATTTCCGGCGTCAACGAAACGCGTGTTGAAAGCCGAAGGCTGCAAAGTGGCGTCGTAAAAAAGGCCGGACCGCAGGGGGTTGTCTGCAGCCCGGCCTCGTCACGCCTTTTCTGCCGATGCGCTTGGGGGAGAAGCATCGGTAGATTCCAGGAAGGGGGAACATCCTGGTGCCGGGACCCTATTTCTGGGGGAGAACCGCCCCGGCCCTTATTCAGATAGTGCGGGGAGCGGCGATCTCAAGGACGTCAAAATGTCCAATCGCGCGCTTGTGAAATTAGGAAATCGCGGAAGACTGCCACTCGTTTCGAGCCGCGTAAGGTTTCCGGATAGCAAAGGTAAACCTCGTAGTTCGGACCCAGCGTTTCCGGCAGGACGCGGACAAGCTTGTTGTTGCCGTGCGTGAAGTAGTCCGGGAGCGCGCCGAGACCAATGCCGGTTTCGATCGCCGTACCCATGGCGATGATGTTGTTGACGTAAAGTCTGGATGAGCGCGGATGACCGGGTTTGCGGCCGACTTCGGCGAGCCAGTTCACCTTCGACAATTCCGCCGGAGCGTCGCCGTAGGTGATGACGTCGTGCTCGTCGAGTTCCGAGACGCATTCGGGTGCACGTTTGCGCGCGATGTAATCGGGTGAACCGTAGATGTGATAGACGACGTCGAACAGCTTGCGCTGCACCAGGTCGTTTTGAACCGGTTGGCGCATGCGAAGCGCGACATCGGCTTCGCGCTGGTTCAAGTCCAGTTCGCCGTCGGCCAGCAGCAAGTGCACGCGCATATCCGGGTAGAGTTCGGTGAACTTCTTGAGGCGCGGCGCCAGCCAATATGTACCGATGCCGACCGTCGCCGTGACACGCAGTTCGCCTTGCGGCCGGTCGCGGCTGTCGATCAGTTCTTCTTCGACGCATTGCAGCTTTTCGAAGATGTGTTTCGTCGTCTCGAAGAGCCTGGAGCCTTGCTCGGTCAAGTTCAGGCCGCGGGCGTGGCGCAGGAAGAGCGGGACTTTCAGCTCCTCTTCCAAGGCGCTGATCTGGCGGCTGACCGCCGATTGGCTGAGGTCGAGTTGCTCGCCCGCATGCGTCAGGCTTCCTGCCGTGGCGACGGCGTGGAAGACGCGCAAGCGGTCGAGGTCCATGCTCATTCCGCGGCGGCCTTCAGCGACTCGCTGTGGGCAAGGTATTTCTCGGCCTCAAGTGCCGCCATGCAGCCCGTACCGGCAGCGGTGATCGCTTGGCGGAAGATGCGGTCCTTGACGTCGCCCGCCGCGAAGACGCCGGGGATGCTGGTCGCGGTCGAGTCCGGGGCGGTTTTGATATACCCGTCGGCGTCCATGTCGACTTGGCCCTTGAAGAGCTCCGTCGCCGGTACGTGGCCGATCGCGACGAAGAGGCCGTCGGCTGCGAGATCCGTCAGCGCGCCGGTGTTGACGTTTTTCAGCTTCACGCTCGTGACCGATTTTGGATCGCTGGTGCCTTCGACGCTGTCGACGGCCGTGTCCCAGACGACTTTGATCTTCGGGTGATCGAACAGGCGTTGCTGCAGCATCTTTTCCGCACGCAGCGAATTGCGGCGGTGGACCAGCGTGACCGTATTCGCAAAGTTCGTGAGGAAGAGCGCTTCCTCGACCGCGGTGTTGCCGCCGCCGACGATCGCCACGTCCTTACCGCGATAGAAGAAGCCGTCGCAGGTGGCACATGCCGAAACACCGTGGCCTTTGAATGCTTCTTCAGAGGGCAGACCAAGCCAACGCGCCTGTGCGCCGGTTGCGATGATAAGGACGTCGCAGGTGTAGGTCGTGCCGCTGTCGCCCTTCAGGCGGAAAGGACGCGATTTCAGATCGGCTTCGACAATGACATCATCAGCGAATTTCGTGCCGACGTGTTCGGCCTGCGCTTTCATCTGATCCATCAGCCAAGGGCCTTGGATCGTTTCGGCGAAGCCCGGGTAGTTTTCGACGTCGGTCGTGATCGTCATTTGGCCGCCCGGCTGCAGCCCTGCCACGAGCAACGGCTCGAGCATCGCGCGCGTCGCATAGATCGCGGCCGTGTAGCCGGCGGGGCCGGAGCCCACAATCAGCACTTTGGCGTGGGTGGTCTTGGTCATTTCTCGAGGGGTCCTCCCGCCTCATATAGGAACGCACTTTGCTGCACCGCAAGGCTTGGGCGCGCCATCACGGAGCGTTTACCGCAGTTCGAGGCCAATTCTCTTGCGGATGATGGCGGCAATCCGGGCCGTTTCGTTCAGCGGCTCGTACGTCCATTGCGCGATTTCGCCTGTGAATTTGCGGGCGATTCCACGGCGTTCGAGGTCGGCGTGCAGGCGGGCGAACTTCGAATCGCCGCCCGGAAGGTCGACGAGATAAACGGGCTTTCCGGTGCTCGCCCCTTCGACGGCCATATTCGTCGAATCGGAGGTCACGAGAATGACATCGGCGAGGGCGAGCAGTCCGAAATAGGGATTGTCGCCGGCACCATCCCACACGAACGCCTGCGTGCCGGCGAGCGCGTGTTTGATGATGGCGGCCTGCGCCTCGCCCGTGCGGCGCGAGGTTGTGACCATGAGGCCAAAGCCGCGCGCGGCGAGGTCCTTCAACTGAGTGCCGAGACGGCGAGCGTCGTCTTCGCCGAAGCGGTGCGATTTCGATTTGCCGCCGATGAGTACGGCGATGCGCGGCTGCTTGAGCTGCTCGAATTTCGTCCGCCATTGCGCCGCCGCGCCGTCGAGCGATTTACGCGTCACCGCGTTGGGGCTGCCGACGATTGCTTCGACGTTCGGGCCCTTGAGGCCGTCGTGTTCGGGCGGGACGACGAGGTCGAAGTGCTTCGGGTCGATGCGTGGGTCTTGCAGTTGGATGGTGAACGTTTTGCCGCCCGAGAGGCGCTTTACGGCCAGCATGTAGGGGATGGAGCGCCAGCCGCAGCCGATGGCGAGCTTGGGCCAAGGTGGCGCAAAGGTGCTGCTGCCTGCGCCCAACGCGCTGAAGGGTGCCGGCCACGACGTGAGGGGCAAGATCGTCCAAGGGAAGCGCGGATGGACCGTCTTGGTTACGACCGGCAGGCCTATGGCTTCGGCCAGACCGCGCACCTGGTTGGCCATGCCGGCGCGGCCGTCCGAGATCGCCCAGGTCACGTTTTCTACCACCGGCTTTCGCAGTCCTGTAATTTTATTGCTGAAGTCACCGATTGATCGCGCTAAAACCGTCCAGACGCAACTTTCTGACTCTCCCGGGCGCGATCATGCAGCGGATCAAACTTGACGCCATCGACAGGCGCATTCTTCACGAACTTCAAGCCGAAGGCCGCATTACGAACGTCGAACTCTCGCACCGCGCGAAGATTTCGGCGCCGCCTTGTTTACGGCGGGTGCGCGCGTTGGAGCAACAGGGGTTCATTCGCGGCTACCACGCCGATTTGGACCCGAAGTCCTTGGGCTACGAGGTGACGGCGTTCGCGTTCGTGGGCCTGAACAGTCAGGCTGAGCCCGACCTCAAAGCCTTCGAGGCGCAGGTGCTGCAATGGGCGATTGTGCGCGAGTGCTACATGATGTCGGGCGAGATCGACTTTGTGCTGAAATGCGCGGCCAAGGATTTGAGCGAGTGGCAAAGCTTCGTCACCGAGAAGCTGACGGCGGCGAAAAACGTGGCGTC
>JANNEL010000294.1:0-8268 GCA_031378595.1 Alphaproteobacteria bacterium | reverse complement strand
GGGCGCTCGCCCAAGGTACGTCCCGATTGCGGCTCCGCCGCATGCGCCGGCGCTGGAAGGCGGTGCCGGGAACCGCGAAGGCTTGAACGTCGTCGGCGTGGACGGACATTTGCGCAAACTCGAAGAGATCGAGTTCGAACTCATCCGCTTTGCGATCGAAAAGTACGAGGGCCACATGTCGGAAGTCGCGCGGCGACTCGGCATCGGCCGCTCGACGCTTTATCGCAAGCTGCGCGAGATGGGCATCGACGAACCGCGTGCGGGTGCCGCTTAACGGCGCAAACGCGCCATTTGAAATGAGAGATGTGAGAGAGGGTTTCATTCTCTCACTTCTCCCATTTGTGCCAGTACGCGTTCGACCGTCGCGCGCGGGCCTTGTTCCAGATCGGCAAGCGTGAGGCGGCCCGCCTCGATCAGGCGCACGAGTTCGCGCTCCAACTCGACCTCGCGGATGGCGACGGCGAAGGGGCTCGCGGGCTGCAGGAAGCTCTCACGATATTTGCCCGGCGAAAGCGCTTTCAACCGTGCGAGCAACAGAGCGTCGGAATAGCGCCGGCGGGTGCCGACTTGCCGGCCTGCGTAGAAGACCGGCTCTTCGACGCCAAGACGGCCCCGCCGGTCGGCCTCTTCGGCCAAGAGATCGACGGCCATCTCTTGTGCCAGCCCCCAGGTTCGCGCGAAGGCCGGATCGGCGAGGCGCCAGCGATAGACGCTGGCCGCGGCGTAGCCGGCCGCCGCGGCGGCGCGGCCGACGGCGTAACCGTTGGCGAGGCCTTGGAAGAAACACTCGTCGCGCGCGGGGGTGCGTTTTGGGGTGTTGGGCATGGTTGGCACCATACATCTTTGTTACTTATATTACCAGAACCAGCGGTGCAGCGAACGTGTGCAACGCGGTCGCTGCCAACCTGTCGCATGCCGCCGCAGCCGCCGTCCGAGCATGCGAACGTCGTGATCGCGCTGCTCAAGTCCGCGGGGGGCGCTGCGGGCAACCTTGTGGCCGACGCGCAAATCGCGGCACTGGCGCAAACCTACCGCGCCGTCGTGCACACGGCCGACCGCGACTTCCAGCGGTTTGCTGACGTGCGGTGTCTGTTTCCGCTGGACGCTTGAGGCTGCGCAAGAAAAACCCTGGTTAGCGCGCCGCCTCAATGAGTTCGATATCCTTCTTGAGCAGATCATTGACGAGCCTATTCAGCGTTACGCCGCGCGCCTTCGCCCTCGTCTGCCGGAAGGCCAGCACCTCAGGCTCCAAATGCACCGGCGGCGAAAGCACCGCGCCCGCCCGGTAGAACTTGCCGCGCTCGCCCTTGGAGAAGTCGTACTCCTCGGCCATTTCATCCATTTGCTTCTTGCACATATTGCCGACCGCATGTGCGCCAGGACACCCGCGACCGAACTTACGACCGATAGGTCTTTATAGCAGTCCGATCGAGCTTATCTGCCGGGACGAGTTTGTAGTGCCTTTCTTCGACGACTTTGACGTCTCCGTCTTTAATCGTCAGTTCGAAGAGTGCGATCGTCTTGTCGCTCATGAACTGAGCTGCGATGGGCCTGCAGCGCATTCCCGGGAATTTCTCCGTCGTGAACGCGATGTCTTGCGCGGTTTGAACGACGCCGATTTTGTCCTTACCGCCTTTGGCTTGAACCGGAATGACATAGTGGCTGCCGTGTTTATCGAGCCCGATATAGAGCTCGTCGATTTCGATCTGCCCGATGCCTTTAACAGCCGTGCGCAGATGGTTCTGAAGGCTGTAGGTCGTGAGACCGAGAAATGTGTCGATGAGGCGATTGTAACGGACGATAGCGAGCAGCGCTTGCTCGTCGTCCAGAGCGTACGCCCGGATGATTTCGGGTGTGGCATCGGGAATTGAGACGCTGACCAGAGTAGCGCTCGGCACAATCCGCGTGGCCTTAGCCAGCCTAAAACGATAGCGCGATCTTCCCGCGCCCTCGATGATCCATTCCAAGCCTTTCGGTTGTGTGTCCGTTATCCGTTCCGGCAAAGCGCGGCGATAGCGGTACGAGTACGGGACATCGCCTGGATTCAGGTCCAAATCCGGCGCATGCAGGTCTTTAGCGGCGATGATCTCGGGGCGCGTGAAGACGAATTCCTTCACTCCCTTCTTATAATAGTCGAAGAAAATATGCGCGATAATGAGATCGTAGCCTACGGCCTTCTTACTCCCTTTGGCCGGTTGGATATCGTCTTCCGATTCGGGAGTGTCGTCGTCAACCATTGACCGCTTGCAAGCGCTCCCGCTCGGCCTCTATCTCGTGCTGTTTGCGCTTCTTTGCGCCGCTCTTTCGGTCGCGCTTCGAGCGCGGTGCTTCGATTCCGAAGTGCTCGGCGGCTTCCGACAAGTCCAAATACAGCAGTGATTGATCGCCAAGCTCGATGCTTTCAGACGGGCGCGAGGGCTCGACCTTCAGCGCTTGCATGACTTTGCCGGCAACGGCGCGGGCAAGCGGCGGGGGAACGGCGTTTCCGATCTGGCGAGCCCCATGCCACTTGGTGGAATGCAAACGGAACCAATCGGGAAATCCGTGAAGCCGTGCCATCTCTCGAACGGTGACGCACCGATTAAGTTCGAAGTGAATCGGACGAGGACTGGTGAACGCGCCTCGTGCGCCGTCGGTGCCCGCTCTGAGAGTATTCGAGAGTCCGTCGGGTGCTAGCTTATAGAACCGGCTAATCGGCTCGACCGAACCGGGCGCCGTTTCGGCGAAACGACGTTGAGATATTTCAGTGTGCGTCGTGCGCGCGCTCGAAGTGAGAATTCCAGGCGTCCAATCGCGAACGTACCCGGAATGCCATGCATCGTTCGTCATGCAGCGCAATTCCGATGCATACTTCGAGGGTTTGCGGAACGAAGCGGTTGGCACTACATCGGTCTCGATGAGCGCTTCGAACTGTTCCGCATCGGGAAGATCGCCGATGGCATCCTCGCACGTCGGGCCGAACGGGAGATTCAGGAACTTGCTCGCGCGGTCCGCTGGGTTTGCGGTCGGCAAGGGGTAGTCCGGCACTGCGTAACCCTCTTTCGCGCCGAGAAGGATAAGCCGTTCGCGATGCTGAGGCACACCGAAGCAATCGGCGTTGAGCACGCGCCATGGCTTGCGCACCCGATAGCCGTGCTGTTCGAACGCCTCGACCAGTTCTTCGAGGAATGCCTTTTGCTTGCCGACGGTCAGGCCCTTTACGTTCTCGAAAACGAAGGTTTTGGCATCCAGTTCCGCGACCAGCCGCACGAAATCCAACACAAGGCTATTCCGCGGGTCGTCCAGTACCCTGTGCCCGATGAGGGAAAAACCCTGGCACGGCGGTCCTCCGAACACGCAATCGATGGGCCGGTCTCCGATCCCTGCCGCCGCGCGAAGTTCCTTGCCGGTCAGTTCGGCAACGGACTTCGGCAGCACCGCCGTATGCGGAAAATTGAACTTGTGAACCGCGCAGTGGATGGGGTCGATCTCGACCGCCGCGACCACATCGAAGCCGGCCTGTTCGAAGCCGAGGCTCATGCCCCCGGCTCCTGCGAACAGGTCGATCGCAGTAGGGCGGGAAACCGGCTTTTTCTGCGACTTTCGTCGTGGGGTGGGATTCCTCATGGCCAGGACCCTACCGTTTTGTTCTACTTTTGTCTCGCGCGTTTTGAGGCTCGTCCACAAATCGTTTCAGTCGCCGCGACAGCGCGACCGTATCCGACAACTCGCACTGCCAAACGACCAGCGCCTCCCACCTGAGCGAACGCAGTTCTTTGAGATTTAGGGCGTCCCGGGCGCGGTTGGCCTGCAGCTTAGGTCCCCAATAATCTGTGCGAGACTTCGCCAAGCGGCCTTTCGAGCAACCGTGGCCGTGCCAGTAGCAGCCATGCACGAAGATCGCCTTTTTGCGCACCGGCAAAACGATATCGGGCCGCCCCGGCAAATCCTTGCGATGGAGGCGGTATCGATAGCCGAGGGCGAACAACGCGCGACGCACCGCGAGCTCCGGTCCGGTGTCCTTCGTTTTGACCGATTGCATAATCGCCCGACGCTGAGCGGGGCTTCGCGTGTCAGTCATGAGGCCCCCAGAATTCTTTCTGCGTTCATGCCCCTAGCGTAGCACAGGCAGAATGCACGCCGGTTCGGCGAACAGCTGCGTTTGCCGGGAGTCACGTTCTTGCGCCCGCAGTTTCAAGCAACATAAGTTTGAACCTGCCTTGGAGGGCGCGGCCCATGCGGTCCACGATCATCTTTGTTCGCCACTGCGAGGCGAGTGGACAGGCGCCGGAGGCGCCGTTGAGCGCGACGGGGTTTGCGGATGCGCGCGAGCTGGTGCGGCGCCTGGCGCCGCTCGGTATCGAGGCAATCTATTCGAGTCCCTATGCGCGTGCGGTTCAGACGATCGAGCCGTTCGCGGCGGCGCGGGCCATGCCGATCAATATCGAGCCGCGCTTGCGCGAGCGTTTGTTGTCGGCTCAGGCTCTCCATGACTGGACCGAACACATTCGTTTGTCGTTCGACGACTTCGATTATCGTGCGCCCGGCGGCGAAACGCTTCGCGAGGCGCAAAGCCGCGGTCTCGCCGCGCTTCAGAGGATCTTCGATGACGGTGCGGCGAACGCCGCCGTCGTCTCGCACGGGAACCTGCTGTCGTCTTTGCTCAAGCGCATGGACGCCGGGTTCGGCTTTGCCGATTGGCGCGCGATGCCGAACCCTGCGCTCTACCGCGTGCAGCTTGAGCACGGCGTGCCGCTGGCGTTCGAACGGCTTAGCTGAAACCCATGCGCCTCAAGCAGCGCGCGGGCGATGAGGCTCGCCTGGCTTTAGTCAGGGCGGGCGAGGACGCCCGCGGTCCCAGGAAGTTGTTTGCGTTTGGGCTTCGGCCGCGTCCAAACCACGCCTGGGTAGCCTTTCAGAGGCACGAGGCTCTCGCCGAGATAGGTCCATTCTTGCAGTTCTTCGATCGCGATGTGGTAGAGCGGTTCGCGGCCGGTGCGGCCTTGAATGAGGGCGCGGGGAATGTTGACCATCTTCGGCGAGTGCCTGCGCTCGTAGGTGAGGGGGGTGCCGCAGCGTTTGCAGAAGCTTCGGGTCTTGCCTGCGTCTTTGTCTTCGTAGTGCGCGATCGAGCCTTCGCCCTTCTTCACGCGAACCTTGCTCTTCCACGTACCCACATAGGTTGCGTAAGCGGCGCCGTGAGCGCGCCTGGTCGCCGCCGAATGGTCGTGCCAGGCCCAAAATACGGGGACGGCGACTTCGAGTTCCACCGCACCGCACAAACAGCGCGCCGCCACATGCGGAAGTGATGCGTTCCGGGCACGCGCCGGTTTCTTCGTCTCGTTCACCTTCATGCCTCACGCGTTAGAGCCGATGACATGTTGCCCGCATCGGGCACCGTTCGCTAGGTTCCCGCCCGACACTCAAGGGGCATGGGACATGGCTGAGACAAACGCGAACGCTGGCGAAGGCGACGTGGGCACGCATGTTCGCGGGCGCGAGTTGACGTTCGCGTCGGTCTTGGCGGCCGTGATCGTTGCGGCGGTCATGGGGCTTTCCTATCCCTACATGGTCTTGAAACTTGGGTTCGGACCGAACGTTTCGATCGTCTCGGCGTTTTTCGGGTTCGTGATTTTGAGCTTGATCTCGGGCAAGAGCTACGACCGCTGGCAGAACAACATCGTGCAGACGGCCGGCACGTCGGCGGCGCAGACGGCGTTCATGTGCATCGTGCTGGCCTCATTCGACATGTTGCGAGACTCGAAGCTCGTCACGTTCACGCTGGCGCCGACGCCGGAGCAGACGTTCGTTTGGCTCACCACATTGTCGTTGCTGGGCGTTCTGCTAGCCGTGCCGATGCGCCGGCATTTCGTGGTCGACGAGAAGCTTCCGTTTCCGGACGGGATCGCGGCGGCGGAAACGCTGAAGGTTCTCGATCCGCCCCGCGGGTCGGCGAAAGGCGACATCGCCTACGACCAAGCGCGGCGTGCGGCGATCGTTCTGGGCATCGGCATGTTGGCGTCGGCGGTGTTGATGTTCGTCCGCGAAGACGCGCAGCTGTTCAAATATATTCCGGAGGGCTGGACGCCCGGCGAAATGACGCTTGGCGTCGCCGGCGTGTCGTCGTTCGTGCTCGCGCGAATGGGGGTCGGCGTCTCGTACAGCCTGCTGTCCATCGGTAGCGGCATCATCATCGGGTTGCGTATCAGCTTCTGGCTGATGGTGGGCGTGCTGGTCGGGTGGATCGTGGCGCCCTACTTCCTGCTGCAGAACGGTATTCTGGCCGACAATCCGTCGCGGACGCAGGTGCTGTTTTGGCTGATGTGGCCCGCCATCGGGATGATCGTGGCCGCCGGCATGACGATTCTGGCGGTGCGCTGGCATTTGCTCGTGCAGGCGTTTCGCGGGCTCGCCGCGGCGGGCACGGGCGGCGGCGAGTTTCCGCTCATCCTGCTTCTGCCTGGGATCGTCGGTCTTGCGGCAGCGGTGTGCTATCTGCAGGAGCAGTATTTCGGCATGCCGATCTGGATGAGCGCGATTGCGATTGTGCTGTCCATCCCGTTGATGCTTGTCGGCTTGCGCGCGCTCGGCGAGACGAATTGGGGACCGATCAGTGCGCTGTCGAACATGATGCAAGGTCTGTTCGCCGTGATCGCACCCGGCAACGTCAGCGCAAATATCATGGGCAACGCCACGACCGGCACGATCGCGTCTACGTCCGAAGGACTTATGCAAGACTACAAGACCGGGCATCTGATCGGATCGACGCCACGCGCGATGACGATTGCGCAGCTGATCGGCGCGCCGGTCGGTGCGGCGGCGCTGGCATGGACCTATCCGCTTTTGGTTTCGACCTACGGCATCGTGGGCGAGAACGCCGGGCTTGCGGCGCCCACCGCTCGGCGTGCCGCGGGGTTTGCTGAGATTTTGAGCGCGGGCGTCAACGCGCTGCCGACAACGGCTCTGATGGCGATGGGCGTTGCGGTTGTTCTCGGCATCATTTTCGCGCTCGCCGAAGACACCAAGTGGAAGAATTGGGTGCCTTCGCCGACCGGCTTGGGGCTCGGCTTTCTGCTGCCGTTCTCGGCGGTCGCAACGATATTTGTCGGCGCCGTGCTTGGCGCCGCTTGGTGGGTGATCGCGCGGCGGTCAGCGACCGTCTACGCCGTGCCGCTCGCCTCGGGCTTTATCGCCGGCGAGGCGTTGGTCGCGGTGCTCGTGCCGGTGTTGCTCTATTTCGGCTTCGGCAGCGGCTAACTCGCCATGCCGAGGGCGGACATGTAGAGGTCGAGCAGCGCGTCTTGTTCTTCGCGTTGGCTTGAGTCCAGCTTCCGCAAGCGCACGACCTGGCGCACGATTTTTGTGTCGAAGCCGTTGCCCTTCGCCTCCGCGTAGACTTCGCGGATGTCGCCCGAGAGCGCGGTTTTTTCTTCTTCGAGGCGTTCCACGCGCTCAACCAACGACTTCAGCTGATCCTTGGCAAAATTGGTCTTGGCCATACGTTCAAACCCCAAACTAAAAGCGGTCGAAATAGGGCGCGAACCCTAGTTCGCGGGTGCCGCGCGAATCAATTGCTGCGGCTCACGAAAGCTGTGGGATTCGAAGCTGTGGAAATCTACGTCAGCCGTGGTTTTTGTGGGCTTTTTCGAAGGCTGCCTTCTGATCGACGCTCGCTTCCTCTTGGTAGCGCGCCTTCCATTCGGCTTGCGGCATGCCGTAGACGCGGGCGCGGGCGTCGTCTTTGGCGATGTCGAGCCCGCGTTCGGCGGCGGCGTCTTTGAACCAGTCGCCGAGACAGTTGCGGCAGAAGCCGGCGAGGGTCATCAGGTCGATGTTCTGCACGTCGGTGCGCGTTTGCAGATGTGCCACCAGGCGGCGGAAGACCGCGGCTTCGATTTCGGTGCGGGTGGCGTCGTTCATGGCTGGTCCTCGGACTTGAGAGGGATCTAGGCGCGCAAGGCTGGTCCGCAAGATGGGGATCAGACGCCCAGCCCACTGCGCCGCGCCGGTTGGGGTTTCGATGAGGTCTTGGCGGATTTCAATGAGCACGTGCGGCAGGCCATGCGCGAGCGCGTGCTGTTCCATGCAGTCGCCTTCGAGTTCGCCGGAATAGGGTTCGTTGTCGCCGACGGTGAGATCGCCTTCGCGGCGCAACGCTTCGAGCAGCGGTAGCGCGAGGCGGCCGTCCTTGTGGTTCCAGAGGACACCCACTTGCCAGGGGCGCTTCTTGCCGCGCCATTCGGGCGTGAAAGAATGGATCGAAATAATCACCGGCGCGACGCCTTGCGC
>JANNEL010000277.1:0-2200 GCA_031378595.1 Alphaproteobacteria bacterium | reverse complement strand
AACGCCCGCGAACCAGTAGGAAGAAAAGAGCGGGCGGGACGCCCGCGGTCCCAGGGACGCCAACCTGAGCTGCCCTGTTAATCTCTCCCGCCTTGCTGGCGCGGCGCTGCCGGGGTACCAACGCGGCCCTGGATTAGAGAGCGATGAGCGACAAACCCGTCAAAGCCAATGCCGAAAAGCCGCGCGGCTTCCGCGACCGGTTGGGCGCGGAGCTTTTGGCCGAACGCCGCATGCTCGAGACCATTCGCGGCGTTTACGAATCCTACGGTTTCGACCCGCTGGAAACGCCGGTGATCGAGTTCGCGGACGCCCTCGGCAAATTCCTGCCCGATCAAGACCGCCCGAACGAAGGTGTGTTCGCGTTTCGCGACGATGACGAGCAATGGCTGTCGCTGCGCTACGACTTGACCGCACCCCTCGCCCGCTTCGTGGCCGAGAACTACGACGCGCTGCCGAAGCCCTTCCGCCGCTATCAGGTTGGCCAAGTCTTCCGCAACGAAAAGCCTGGCCCCGGCCGCTACCGCGAATTCACGCAGTTCGACGCCGACACGGTCGGCACGGCAAGCATGCTGGCCGACGCCGAACTCTGCATGATGAGTTGCGACACGCTGGAGAAGCTGGGTCTTGCCGGCGACTACATCGTCAAGGTCAACAACCGCAAAGTTCTGAACGGCGTCCTGGAATCGATCGGCATCGCAAAGGGTTCGGAAGGCGAGGGCCAACGCCTCGCTGTCCTGCGCGCGATTGACAAGATGGATCGCCTCGGCGCGGACGCGGTGCGTGGCCTCCTAGGGCCCGGTCGCAAAGACGAATCTGGTGACTTCACGAAAGGCGCGAACCTCTCGCCGGACGCGATCGCCCGCGTGCTCGCGTTCACACAAGCGAGCGTCGAAGATCGCGGTTCCTTCTGCAACGAACTCGAGCGTGTCGTCGGCGACAGTGCTGAAGGACAAGCGGGCGTCGCCGAACTCCGCCAAATAGACGCTGCGCTGACTGGTGCGGGCTACGACGCGAAGCGCGTGCGCTTCGACCCGTCCGTTGTGCGCGGCCTTGCCTACTACACCGGCCCCGTCATCGAAGCCGAACTCACGTTCGACCTCAAAAACGAAGACGGTGTCTCGGTGCGCGTCGGCTCCGTCATTGGTGGCGGCCGCTATGACGATCTGGTGACGCGCTTCAAAGGCGTGCAGGTTCCGGCCACCGGCATTTCAATCGGCGTCAGCCGCCTTCGCGCCGCACTCGCCTCGCGCGGCGCAAGCGAAGCGGCGATGGGCCCCATCGTGGTGCTCGTCATGGACAAGGACGCAACCTCGTCCTACGTTGCGATGGCGAAGGAACTGCGCGCCGCGGGCATCCGGGCTGAAGTTTACACCGGCACCTCCGGCATGAAGGCGCAGCTCAAATACGCCGACAAGCGCATGAGCCCCGTCGCCGTCATCGAGGGCAGCGACGAGCGCGCGAAAGGCGTGATCACGCTGAAGGATCTGGCCCTCGGTGCCGAACAGGCGAAGGAAATCAAAGACCGCGCGCAATGGGCCAAGGGCGCCGAAGCGCAAGTCACCGTCCCACGCGCAGACCTTGTCGCCACCGTCAAAAAAATCATGGCCAGTCAAACGAAGCCATGATCGCCGCCCCGCCGTACGATGCCGACACGCTGGCAGCCCTCGACGCACAAACCGCGGCGTGGCTGGACGTGTTCAAAACCTACGGTGCTGAGCGCATCGAGCCCGCGATCGTGCAACCCGCCGACGCGTTCCTCGACCGCATGGGTGAAGACCTGCGCCGCCGCACGTATGTCTTTTCGGGTCCGGGCGGCGGCGAACTCTGCCTGCGCCCAGATCTCACAATCCCGACGTGCCAAGCCTATCTCGCGCGCACGCCGAAGGCCGAGCGCGCGGCCAAGCTGTGCTACGCGGGCCCGGTGTTCCGGCACAATCCGAAAGAGCCGAACAAGCCAGGGCAGGCGACGCATGCCGGTCTCGAAAACATCAACGCAGCAAACCCCGCGGCCGCCGACGCGGAAGCGCTCGTCCTCACGGACAACGCGCTCGCGCGCTCTGGGCTGAAGAACGTCGACGTCACGGTCGGTGACTTGAGTATTTTCTCAAGCCTGCTCGAAGCGCTGGGGTTGGCGCCCCAACGCGCGGAGCGGCTGCGTCGCCACGTCTGGCGTCCCGCCTATTTGAACGAGTTGTTGAAG
>JANNEL010000716.1:0-1796 GCA_031378595.1 Alphaproteobacteria bacterium | reverse complement strand
CGGGCGGCCCATCGCTTGCGCTTCCACCGCCACGCGGCCGAAGGCTTCGGGTTCGATCGAGGGGGTCACGATCACGTCGGCTGCCATGAACGCCGCCGGCATGTCGCTGCAATGGCCGGGGATGCGCACGTTCTGCGAGAGGCCGTGGCGGTCGATCGCGCTCAGCAGTTCTTGCACATAGGCGTCGCGTTGCTGCGCGTCGCCGACGAGCACGGCTTCGAAGTCTTTATGCGGCAGTTTCGCCAGCGCATCGATGAGCGTGAGTTGGCCCTTCCAGCGCGTCAGCCGGTTCGGCAGAACGATCACGGGTTTGCCGGGGCGCAGGCTCCACGCTTTGCGAATGGCGTCGATGCGATCTTGCGTCACGGTTTGCGGCGTGAAGGCTGCGATATCGATGCCGCGCGGGATGACGTGGAGGCGGATCTCGGCGACGTCGTGTTCGCCGCGCACGTGCTCGGCGGTGAAGTTCGAGTTCGCGATCACGGCGTCGGCACGCGCCATGATGGAGTTGTACCAGCGCTTCGGCGCGCTCTTCGCGTTGTAGATGCCGTGGTAGGTCGCGACGTATTTCGTGTTCGTGCGGCGGGCGGCGCGGTAGGCGCTCCACGCGGGCGCGCGCGAGCGGGCGTGGATGATGTCGATGTTGTTCGTCTCGATCGCGTCGGCGAGCAGCTTCGCGTTCTTCCAGATGGTGAGCGGGTTTTTGCTCTCGAATGGGCCTAAGATCAGCTTCGCGCCGGTCGCTTCCGCTTCGGCCTGGAGGCGGCCTCCTTTGGTCGCGATCCAGGCCTTGCCACCGGAGGCCACGACCGCACGCGCGACGTCGATGGCGGTGCGCTCCGCACCACCCGCGTCGAGGGCTGGGATCACTTGCAGGACGGAAAGCGGCGCAGCGGTCGGCATGGGGACTGCCTAGCGCAAAATGTGGGGCTCGGCCACCTCGACTTCAGGCTTCGGCGCGGTGGTGAGTCAGCCTTAAACACGAAGGCCACTAAGGTTACACGAAGACGCACCAAGACGCTCGTGATGCGGAGGTTAACCTCGGCGCGTAGCGCCATCATTGCGCGCGTGCCGCGCGCGCCGTTGTTCAAGCACACGAGCGTCTTGGCGCCCCTTCGTGCGTCCTTTGTGATCTTCGTGTTTAGGTGGGACTCGGTGACACCACCGTACGTGGCCAGTTAGAGCAGTGCCTTCAATCCCTCGCGGTAGGTTGGGTAGAGGAGCTGTACGCCGAGTTCGGATTTGATGCGGTTGTTCTTTATGCGTTTTGATTCGGTGTAGAAGCTGCGCGCCATCTCCGACATCGTTGGGCTCGCGTCTTCGAAGCGTTCGAGGGGTGGTGGGGTGACGCCCAACAGCTGAGCGGCATAGGTGATGACGTCGTGTGGGGGCGCGGGTTCATCGTCGCAGACGTTGTAGATGGCGCCGGCGTGGGGCCTTGCGATCGAGGCTTCGAGGACTTGGGCGATGTCGTCGACGTGGATGCGGGAGAAGATTTGGTTTTCGCGGACGATGCGGCGTGCGGTGCCGTCGCGCAGGCTTTCGAGTTGGTTGCGCCCTTCGCCGTAGATGCCGGCGAGGCGGAAGATCATCACCGGCACGTTCGCTGCCCTGCCCCACGCGATCCACGCGCGCTCGGCTTCGAGGCGGCGTTGGCCGCGTTCGGTGGCGGGTGTTTCGGGTGTCGCTTCATCCACCCAACCGCCTGCGCGGTCGCCGTAGACGCCGGTGGTTGAGAGGTAGCCCAGCCACTTTGGTTGGAGCGCGTCTTTGTAGTGGAGCTCGGGATCGCCGCC
>JANNEL010000254.1:0-1588 GCA_031378595.1 Alphaproteobacteria bacterium | reverse complement strand
TCTGTACGCTCTCAGTTTCGGGATTGCAGGGATCGTTGTTGAAATGAACGGTCGAATGATGGCGAAAAATTTCGCGCCATTCGAAGCGACAAGTTCCGACTACGCAAGTGCAACCGTTGCGATCGTTGTCGCATGGGTGGTTGCTCTATGTGCAATCGTTTGGACGCACCGTCACTCGCGTTTCCCGCTGGTCTAACGGACCGTTCGAAAGAACTCTCGCACGTCGTCCGCGAACAGCTTCGGCTCTTCCATCGCCGCGAAGTGCCCGCCGGCTTTCATCTCGCGCCAGCGCACGATGTTGTAGCCGCGCCGGCCCCACGACTCCGGCGTTAGCGGCAATACGTCCATCGGATAGTCGGAGTACGCAGTCGGCACCGTGACGCGCTCGCCCGGCTTCAAGAGCGCGCTCCGCTCAGCCGGACCCGCCTTGTAGAGCATGTTCGCCGAATTGATCGTGCCGGAGAACCAATAGAGCGAAAGCTGCGTGCACATCGTGTGCATTGGAAACCGAACCTCCATCCCCTCAAACGGGTGATCCTTGCGCGTGTCGCCGAGCCGCCAATATTTGTCGGCGAGCCACCCCGCCAACCCGACCGGCGAATCCATCAAAGCGAACGCCAATGCCATCGGCTTCGTCGATTGGATCGAACGATAGCCTTCCTCCTGTGCCCACCACGCACGCATCTTCTCGATCCACGCCGCTTCGTCGGCTGTCACCGGCGGCTGCGACGGATGTTTCAGATACGGCCTGAGGGGCAACATCGTCAGATGAATGGCGATCACGCTTTCAGGATGCTGCAGCGCCAGCCGCGAGGTGACAAAACTGCCCCAGTCACCCGCCTGCGCCGCGTAGCGTTTGTAGCCCAACACATCGTGCATCAACCGATGCCAAAGGTCGGCAATCGCGGCAGGCCCGATTGGCGTTTCGGGTTTTGACGACCATCCGTATCCGATCAACGACGGCACAATGACGTCGAACCCATCCTCTGCATCACCACCAAAGCGTTCGGGATGCGCGAGCGGCTCGACCACATCCAAGAACTCGCGATAGGTCGAAGGCCACCCGTGCGTCAGGATCAACGGCAAAGGCCTTCGCCCGGAACCCTTCTCATAGATGAAATGGACAGTGTGCGTCTCACCGCCGGCAACAAGATCGACCGTGAACTGCGGAAACCGGTTCAGCTCCGCCTCAGCCTGGCCCCAATCGAACGCATCGCGCCAAAGCGCGATCAACCGCTGCATATAGGAAAGGTTTGTCCCCCAATCCCACGCCGCATTGCCAGCTGGCTCATTCGGCCAACGCACACGGCTCAGCCGCGCTTTCAGATCGTCGATAGCGCTCTGCGGAACAGCAACCTTGAACGGCTTCACAGAGCGTCCATCTCTCGCCCGAACGCGCGGACATCTTCGATGAAATCTTGAGGCCGCTCCATCGCCGCAAAGTGGCCGCCCCGCTTGAACTCGGTCCAGCGCACGACGTTGAGGTGCTTCTCGACCATCGAACGCGGCGGGAAGGGAATGAGATCGACCGGAAAGCGCGCGATTGCGACTGGCTTCTCGACCCGCGTCTTCAGCGGAACGGGTTTCC
>JANNEL010000251.1:0-1945 GCA_031378595.1 Alphaproteobacteria bacterium | reverse complement strand
CAGCCATTGTGGCAGTGCGCGGTCGTCTTGGCTTTGCATGGTGAACGTCTTCGTCACCCGCGGGCTCCCGTTTCGGCCGTTGCAGACCCTTGAGATTTGCAGATAGGAACGCTTGTCCTGAAATGCCACCCCTGCTCCGCCGATTTCCATGAACCGTGTCACCGCCGCCTTTGGCTCAATCGTTTTCTTCTTTCTGGCACCGGGAACGTTGGCCGGCGTGGTCCCATGGTTGATTTCGAGATGGGTAGCGCAGACCCCTTTTTTGGGCGGCGAACCGATGCGCCTAGCGGGGATCGCACTAATCGCGGCCGGGCTGATCGTGCTTATCGATTCGTTTCGCCGATTTGCGATGGAGGGTTTGGGCACCCCGGCACCTGTCCTGCCGCCGAAGCATCTCGTCGTTTCCGGTTGGTACCGGCATGTGCGAAACCCGATGTACGTGGCGGTGACGGCCCTAATTTTAGGCCAGGCATTGCTGTTTTCGGAAGTGCGGCTGTTGGCTTACGGCGCCTTCATTTGGCTCGCGTTTCATGTGTTCGTAACGCAGTACGAGGAACCGACACTCCGGCAAACGTTCGGTGAAGACTACGAAGTCTACTGCCGCGCCGTCGGGCGATGGTGGCCGCGCGCAACGCCGTTCCGCGCTCAATTGTGATCGAGGTGACGGGGAAGAAACTTGCCTTGTGTGACGGATGAGGGCTGAATTGATCAGGCCTAGGCTGGATATCGCGCGCCGGTTTGCTAAGGTATGCCTGGCCCCAGCGCGCGTTTGGCGCGACCTCGGCGGAATGCTTCTCACTCTAGAAGCGTCCAGCCACTGGACTTTGAGCCCGTACCCGGTTTTCGCGAAGCACATAAGGACTAGAAGCCATGGCCGACAAAAAGACCCCGAGCGACAAATCCCCCGCGGACGTGCTGAGCGATCTGATGAATACGCCGTTCCCGAATACGGCTTATGTCGAATCCATGAAGCGCGTGTTCGCGATGCAAAAGCATATGCTGGACAGCTTCCAAGCCAATCTGGATCAATGGTTTGAGCGTCGCCGCGATGGCTCGGATGCGACGATCGAAATGCTGCAGGCCATGAACGGCGAACGCGATAAGCAGAAGCGCGCGGAGGCCTGGCAGCGTTGGGTTTCCGGCACGATGGCGCGGATCATGGATGACGTGCAGACGCAGTTCGACATGATGGCCAAGATCACCGGGCAGCTGGCGGAGGACGGCGAAGTCGTGGTTCCGGCCGAACTCAAGACGGTGAAAACGCGGCCGCTGAACGGCAAGGCGGATCATCATCCGCCCGCGAAAAAGGCCGCGCCAGCCAAGCCGAAGCATCCGGAACCGGGCTCGCGAACGCCGCACTGAGTCGGCATCGTCAACGCAAATTCACCACGTAGCGGCTCTCGGGAGCGCCGCAAACGCGACCTTGCGAATTGTTTTGCACAAGAAACAATCGCGTGATCGGCCTTGATGTGCACTGCAACAGCGCGCGGCAGAGCGGCGATGATCGTGCGCATGATTGCTCATTCATCGAGCATGCTGCGATGCACCCATGAGCGAGCGATCGCTACATTTGCAAATGTGATCTTCATCGCAGCTTCACCGCCTAGACAATTTGTCACCAAACCGTCAGCGACAGGCAACGTTCGGTGTGGCACGATGCGTAAGGTGGAGGTTGGCGCTGTTGCTGAGTCACTTGGGCTGACGGCGAAGTGAACGGAGTACGTGATGAAAAAGAACCGGTTGTCCGAACTCTTGGCCTTAGGGCCCGAGCTCATTGCCGAAGCTAAGCGCGACGGCAAGAGCGTGAACGAGTCCTACTACCTCGTTCATCGCGTCCTTGCGCAAGCGCTGACGGACCCCACGCGCTTGCCCTGCGATAATCTGCGCGACCATTTCTCATCGCGCTTGAAGCAGTTGGCCGCGGCCTAAGCCGTCTGCGGACGGA
>JANNEL010000224.1:0-4529 GCA_031378595.1 Alphaproteobacteria bacterium | reverse complement strand
CGGCGCTGAAGTCGGTGACCGCAGCCGGCGGCAAGATCACGAAGCCGATCTTCGCCTTCCCCGGCGGCCGCCGTTTCCATTTCACGGACCCAAGCGGCAACGAACTCGCCGTCTGGCAGACGGCTTAGCTCGAAGGTCGGAAGTTAGCCTGGCCATCTCCCAAGAATTGTCATGGTCCGCGAAGGCGGACCACCCACGACTTCCTTTGCAGGAGGCGCGTGCATTAACATCTCACACGATGACACGATGGGACGATGAGGAACGCGCTTGCATCCGGCGCATCGTTTCATCGTGTCATCGTGTGAGAAATCGCCGACCCAGCCGCGCGCACCGCGAGGCAGAAAAGTCGTGGGTGGTCCGCCTTCGCGGACCATGACAGCTAATGTTTGTTGCGCGTGAGTGGTGCTACTCCCCGCACTTGAACGGAATGGTCTTCTTCATCACCGAAGCCTTCACACCCTTGCCGATGAGCCGCGCGGATATCTCCAGCTCTTCGCAGCCCGTATCTCTCAACAGCAGCGGCGCGAAGAACGTCGTCTTCTGATCGTAGATCGAGACCTCGCTCACGCTCTTGCCGCGCACGGCGCGCTGCTCGTTGCGCGCAACGATTTCCACGCGCACCTTGCCCTGCGGAACGTGTCTGCCCTGAACCTCGACCGTCACGAACGTGAAGTTCGATGCGTTCTCGCCGATGATCGTGTTCCACATGCCCGGCGCGTCCGGCACCAGAATGTCGTCGGAAAGCTTGCCCGTCGCCTCATGATAAAGCTGCGCATGGATCGCGGCGATCTTAGGCGCCACCACGTCCTCCGCACGCCCGCCCGCGGCAAACACCGCGCCAAGGGCTGCAAGCGCGCAGATTGTCCGAACCTTCATCATCGTCTCCTCAAGTGCTGGTAATCGGCGCCAACCCTAGCATCCCCGCAAAGCTCCGCGCCGCCACAGCCGTGGCAATTTGTCGGCGCCCACCCCTTGACCCTCCAGTCGCGTGAGGCCGCATTCTGCCTCCATGACGAAGAAGCGCACATTCACGGTGAAAGATGCGGCCGAGTTGACCGGCGTCTCGGTCCGCACGCTGCACTACTACGACGAGATCGGGCTGTTGGCGCCCGACCGGTCGGGGGCGGGATATCGCGTCTACACCGACGCCGATCTCATTCGCCTGCAGCAGATTCTGATCGGCCGCTCGCTCGGCCTGGCCCTCGAAGACATCCGCCGCTCGCTCGACGATCCGAAATTCGACGCGGCAGATGCGCTGCGCCGTCAGCGGGCGCTCCTCGCCGAACGTGTCTCCGAAACCCATCGCATGATCGCCTCGATCGACGCGACCCTCACCCACCTACAAAAGGATCAGCTCATGCCCAGCAAAGACATGTTCGACGGCTTCGAACCGGAAAAATACGAAGCCGAAGTCAAACAACGCTGGGGCGAAACCGACGCCTACAAGGAAAGCGCCCGCCGCACACGCAAATACAGCGAGAAGGACTGGGCCGCGATCAAAGCGGAATCGAACGCCATCTTCGCCGACGCTGGCGCCGCAATGAAGGCAGGCAAGAAAAGCGACAGCGCGGAAGGCACAGCCCTCGCCGAACGCCACCGCCAACACGTCGACCGCTGGTTCTATCCGCTGAGCCACGAGATGCACACAAACCTCGCCGACATGTGGGAAGCCGACGACCGCTTCCGAGCCAACATCGACAAGAACGGTGAAGGCCTGACGGCATGGCTCGCCACCGCCGTGCGCGCGGCAGCAAGATAGATTGAACCACGAACAGCACGAAAAACACGAAGCGCTCAGCCTCACGGGCGGCGCTTCGTCTCTCACGACCGCCGAATGGTTTCCCGCAAAAGGCGCAAAGCCGCAAAGAAGAATTTCTTCGGCGCCGCAGGCGCCATTTCAAAGTTGAGCAGGCGCTGCGCGCCGAAGACAGGGCTGCACTCCTTTGCGGCTTTGCGCCTTTGCGGGAAAAAATCGGCGTAAGCATCGTACCAGCACCTGCAGTTGAGCAGAGCGCTTAGGTGTTTTTCGTGCAGTTCGTGGTTCATATTCCTTCTTCCCTGCCCAAAAATTGCCGCATCCCACGCTTACGACCGCGCCGTTGCGGCAGGGAGCGGTCGATGCGGCGGTTTGCATATGCGGTCTTAGCGCTAGCCTTGGCACCGGTTTTGATCGGCGCCGGTGACGCGCCGGCGCCTTTGGAGCGCGCGGAGGGTTCGAAGTCTTTCGTCGCACGCCCGAAGTTCGGCGCGGCCGTGTTCGACTTGCCGTCGACCGTGCGGTGGCGCTCGTCCCCGCTTGCCGGTGGACGCTATCGCATCGAACTCACCGCCGACGTGAACGCAAGCACAGTGCTCGCGAACGTACCGCAACTCTCGGCCCGCGCGCTGAACCGCGACCTGGCCTGTGATCACCTCGTGAAAGTGCAATCGGCCGGTGCGAAGCTCACCGGCGCGCGCACGTTGAACTACGACGTGCGTTTCCATTACGCAAAGCGCGTCTGCGTCGGCGTACCGCTCGAATACCCGGCCGACGTCGCCTGCTCCGCCAAGATCGCCGTCGCCGCGATCAAATCCGTCATCACGATCGACGTGCAAGGCGTCACAAACCCGCCATGCCGCATCGCCGGTGCTTCGCCCGCGTTCAACGACACGGTCTACGCGCTCGTCGGCATCGACGTCTTCAAGCGCCACGCGATCGACGTCGCCCGCCTGCTACCGAAGGAGTTCCAAGGCATCCCGGTCGAGATCCGCACCGTCGCGATCGACATGCCGCCCGCCGCCCCCGTCCTCCACGTCGCCGGCGAAACGACGATGAGCGAGCCGCAATACCTGGCCTTCCTCGCCCGCCTCAACACACCGATGCCTGCGCGCATGGTGCAGTTCGGACGGCCGTATACGCGCGGGTATTGACCTCGCCGGATACGTTGGCGGCTGCTAAACTCATACGGCGCTTCTAGTAGGGGGAACAATGAAAACTACGGTCGATATCTCCGATCCTCTGCTGCGCAAAGCACGCGAAGTCGCTGCACGCGAAGGCATCACCTTGCGTGCTCTGGTCGAGCGCGGTCT
Organism: Alphaproteobacteria bacterium; assembly: GCA_031378595.1. GTDB lineage: Bacteria > Pseudomonadota > Alphaproteobacteria > Micropepsales > Micropepsaceae > SZUA-430. The sequence goes on along the minus strand of JANNEL010000224.1, from coordinate 1,460 downwards.
GCGCCTTGCCTTGGCCAAGAAGGAGAAGTGCCCCGCATTCAAGCTGCGCGATGCGAGTTTCAAGGGTAAAGGTTTGCAGCCGGAATTTCGCGGCGCCTCTTGGGCAACACTGCGCGCACAAAGTCTATGCTGATCGCGATCGTTGATCGAACCGGTCGTCCGCCGATGCGTGCACGCAGGACGGCCTGACCTTGTCCAACGTTTGCACAGTCCTCGTAGGTCCGGCTGCCCTAGCGCGAATCGCGACGGGCGAGATCACGAACCTCACCGAAGCCGCAACCAACGCCACGTTCTACCGCGACGACCTCACCCCCGAACAACGCGCCGCGAACCGGCGCATCGTAGACGTCAGCGAAGCGGTCGCTCGTATCGCAGCCGCAAGTCCAAACCAAAACTTCGCCGCCGCCTTCGCGGGCGACCGTTTCGCGGGCTTCGTCATCGCCTCGCGCCACGCCGAAGCGGACCTCGAACTCGACTGGCTCATGGTTCACCCCAACTTCCACGGCACGGACGTCGCTACTGCGCTGATGCGCCACGGCATCGCGTGGCTGGGTGAGGCGAATCCGATTTGGCTGAACGTCATCCGCCACAACGAACGCGCGATCCGCTTCTACCGCCGCTTCGGCTTCGAGATCGACCCCGGCGCGCATATGGACCACGTCGTCCCCCACGCGATCATGCGGCGGCAACCCGCGACAAAGCGCTAACTGAAGCACCGCTAGCTCACCCGCACTTGCCGAGTTTCCCGACATAGGTCGCCCACGTCGGAAGCCCAAGCGCGGTCCGCCGGGTGTCCAAATGATCTGGGCTCTCAACGCCGCCCATAATTTCGTGTTTGCCGTCTTTGCATTGCACCTGCGTGCCATACCGTTGCGGATGGCCATCAGCGATAGCAAGTCGATCGAACAGGTAAGCGACATTTCTTCCAGCGGTGGCCCCGCTTGGCGCAAGCCGCTGCAAAAGCTTAAGCACCTCACGCTGAAACGGGCGATCGAAATCGGCATGTTGAACAAGCACCCATGCAGCAGCGTCCGCTTGTTCGCCGTAGACAGGGATCGTGAACCACTCGATCTCGGTAAGCTGCGCGTGCATCCAAGCGGTGTTCTCACAACTGACACGCCATATCCGCGCGCCGACACCGGCGCCCCACTGGTCGGATGCAGCCTTGGGCAAGCCGGCCTGCCACTGCGAACCCGCAAACCGATAGTGTTGATCGACGATCACGCGTTCGTGCAATTCCCGTGCACGCGGATTTCGCTCGGCAGCGATGGTGCCCAAGATAAAATCGACGGCAGGATTGCGCACCCGCGGGTCGGAGGTCTCACGCCCTTGCGCCAATCCTGCTGCCGCTTGCTCCAACTCAACAAACCGCGCTTTCAAAGCAGACCGAGCCTCCCGCCAGTTAGATTCATCAGGCGAGTGGGCCGCAAGTCCGACCCATGGCACGGCCGCTAGCGCAT
>JANNEL010000173.1:0-5976 GCA_031378595.1 Alphaproteobacteria bacterium | reverse complement strand
CGCTGATAGCGGTCGAAGATGATCAGGTTGAAGTCGTTCAGCTTTTCGTCGAACAGCTCGCGCGTCGGGAACGCGATGAGAGAGAGTTCGTCGACCGGCGTTCCGTCCTGCTTTTCCGGCGGGCGCAGAATGGTGAAGTGCACGAGCGAGACGGATGGGTCGGCCTTCAAGAGATTGCGCAGCGTGCGTTCGCCCGCGTGCGGTTCGCCCGAGACGAGCAGCACGCGAAGCTGATCGCGGATGCCCGTGGTGACGACTGCCGCGCGGTTGTTCAGAAGCGTCAGCTCCTTCGGCCCGGCGCCCGCCTGAATTTCGATGACGTTTTCACCGCCGTGCGGCAGCGTGAGTTCGAGCGACTTCGCTTCGCCGGTCTTGGCCGTCTCGTTCAGTACGACTTTGCCGTCGATGCGGACTTCGAGGTCGGCCACGGCCTGGCCGCTGGTGCCGAAGTCGTCGACGCGCACGGTGAACGTCAGCGGTTCACCGACGATACCGTAGCGCGGGGCTTGCTTGATCGTGAGCTTGCGGTCGCGTTCGCCGGGCTCGCCCGTCAGAAGGGTGTGGACGGGGTATGCGAGCTTGGCGGCCGCGCCCGTGGGTACGTCGTGGATCTGTCCGTCGGTGACGAGGATGGCGCCGGCTATGCGGTCGGGCGGCACGTCCGCAAAGGCGTCCGCGAGCGGCCCGAACAGCGAGGTGCCGCCATCCTGCACCGAGCGGTCTTCGGTGACGGTGATGACGCGAACGTCGAGGTCTTTGTATTGCGCAAGCTTCGCGCGCAGTTTCGTCACGGTGTCGTCGACGGTTTTCGCGCGGTCGCCGATCGCCTGGCTTTGTGTTTGGTCGGCGACGATGACGGCGACGTCGGGAAGGCCTTTGCGCTCCTCCTCGACGATTGCAGGATTGGCGAGCACGAGAAGTGCTGCAGCCATCGCGGCCGCGCGCCACCAGGCGCCGGGTGCGCGCAGCAGCAGGCTTGCGCCCACGAGCGCGGCACAGGCGACCGTCAAGATCAGAATCATGACGAGCGGCAGATGCGGTACGAAAACGATGTCGAGGGCCATCTATTGACCCAAGCGCTCAAGGATCGCGGGCACGTGGACCTGGTCGGTCTTGTAGTTGCCCGTCAGCGAATACATCACGAGGTTCACGCCGAAACGCAGCGCCATCTCGCGCTGGCGGTCGCCGCCCGGCACGACTGCCGCGATCGGGCGGCCGCTGTCGTCTTGCGCCCAGGCTGCGGCCCAATCGGCGCTGCCTACGATAATGGGCGAGACGCCGTCGGACGCGGTCGTCGAAGGTGCGCCGTCGCCGGCGGCCTGTTGTGCTTCGACCCATACGCGGCCCGAGGCCCAACGACCGGGGTATTCGTGCAGAAGATAGAACGCGCGCGTGAGCACGTGTTCTTGGCCCAACGGCTGCAGCGGCGGGATGTCGAGACCTGCGAGCAGGCGGCGCAACGTCAATGAACCGTTCGCGGTGTGACCCGTTCCGGTCGGAAGCGCAGTGTCTTGATCGCGCGTATCGAAGAGGATCGTGCCGCCGTTGCGCATGAAGGCGTCGACCTTGGCGAGCGCGTTTGCGGAGAGTTGCGACTGCGCCGGCGAGACGGGCCAATAGATGAGCGGAAAGAACGCGAGTTCGTCCTGCTCGATGTCGATCGCCATCGGCTCGCCCGGTTCGGCAGCGGTGCGGTCCTTCAGGATGCGCGTCAGGCCTTTGAGCCCCGCGCGGCTCATCGCGTCGACTTCGGGGTCGCCGGTCAGCACGAAGGCGAGGCGGTAGGTGTTCGATGCTTTCAGGTCGAAGTCGTCGTTCGCCTTCGCATCGTGGATGTAGGCGCTTGCGAACGCGAGGGCTGCGATCACAGCGACGGCTTGGCGCAGCGGTAGGCGCGGCGTCGCTACCAGCCCGCGCAGGATCAAACCTGCCACGAGGTCGAGGAGCGCCAATGCAATCGCGACCGCCATCAGGACGTATTTAAGCTCAACCGCCTGCCGGAGGCCAAATGTGGTCACATCGACGCCGGCCGGCAGGGTCGGAAGTGGCTTTAAGGCCGCGTCGGGCCTGAACAAATTGAACGCGCGGCGCACGCCGCCCTCGCCGTAGAAACCGGGCGGATGGCGCGGGCCGGCCGCTGCTTTCTCGAAATCGGGGCCGCGCATGGGCAGGGCTGCAGCGGCGGGTTGGCCGAGGCGGCCGAAGCCGTCCAGTGTTTCGGCGGGGGCTAGCGGGCCGCCTGCTGCTGTCAGACTCGGATCGTCCGCGGCGACGCCGGACGAGAGTGCGATCGTGCGGCGGAGCATTTCGACGAAGAGGCCAGAGATCGGCAACGACGACCACGATGTGTTCGCGGTGACGTGGAACAAGATCACCCAGCCTTTGTCTTGTCGCTTAGCCGTGACCAGCGGTGTGCCGTCGCTCAGCTGCGCCCAGGAACGGATTTCAGTGCCGATGGCGGGTTCGGTTAGAACTTGGCGCTTGATCGTGACGTCGGGCGGGATCGGCAGGCCGTAAAAGGGGCTGTCCTCGGTCCAGGGGCTCAAGGTTTGCGGTTCGCTCCACGAGAGAGCGCCATCGAGCAAGCGGCCGCCCGTGCGGAGTTTGCCCGGGATCAAGTCGTCGCTTTGTGCGGCGAGCTTCGGACCCGAGAAGCGGATCAAGACGCCGCCTTTCGAGACCCACTCGGCGGCCGCCGTTTTGTCCGCGCCCACGATCTGACCGACGTCGGCGAGGACGAGAACCGAGAGACCGGCTTTCACGAGGTCGGTGATCTTGCCGTGATGGAGTTCGGCGTAAGGCGCTAGCGCGCGGTCGAGATAGAAGAGGTCGGAGAGCAGTGGCTGCGCGGCGTCGACCGTTTGTCCCGAGACGAGGCCCACCGGTCGGCGGCGCCAACGTTCATCGATCAAGGCAACGCTGCCTGCGGATTGCCTGTCCGCGAGTTCGACGCGGGCGAGATCGTTCCTGAGTTCAGTTGCGAGGTCGAGCTTCACTTCGGCGCTGGTTTCGCCGGCTTTGAGCGTGAATTCTTGCGCGGCGAGGAAGCGGCCTTGCGTGCCGGTCGCGCGGACGGTGCCTTTGACATCGCCTTCGTCCGTGCCGCGCACGACGCGGAAGACAAGGGCGCTGCCTTCGGCTTTTGGGGGCGTGAGCGCCAGAGCGGCATTGAGCGCGTCGTCTGTCATGACGCGTAGCGCGCCGATTGCGGCAAGACCGCGTGCGAATTCGCGAGCGCTGCCGTCTTCGAGACCGTCGGTCAACCAGACGATATCGGGGTTGTCGTTGAGGTTCAGCCTTTGGAGGGCGGCGAGCGCCTTCGCGCGGTCGACGCCGAACGGCTGAGGTGCCACCGCTTTCACGGCGCCTTGCGCTTCAGCGCCGGCGAGCAGCTTCAACACCGCGGGTGCGTCGCTGAGTGCGGTTGGGAGTACGACCAGAGGGCGGCCGTCGCGTTCGGCCTCGGCGGCGAGCGTTTGCATGGCGCCGACGCGGTCGTCCCAGCGGGCTGCTGCCGCCCAGCCGTTGTCTACAACGACGACGACGGAGCTTTTCTTCAGGCCCGCGGATTGCGGATTCAAGTAGGGATCCGCGAGTGCCACGATCGCGAGACCCGCGATGGCGGTTCTGAGCAACAGAAGCCACAACGGCGTCCGCGCCGGCGTTTCTTCTTTCTGCTGGAGCCCGAGCAGCAACCGAACGGCTGGGAACAGCACGCGCTTCGGCGCCGGTGGCGTCACGCGCAACAACCACCAGATCACGGGCAACGCGATCAGCCCGAACAGGATCCAGGGTGCGCCGAATGCGAGTGGGCCGATCGTCGTCACACCGTCACCTCATCTCGAACGGGCGGTGGGCGGATAACGCGGCGTAAGCGGCGAGCAATGCGCCTTGCGCCGGACGGTCCGTGCGGTGGGTCGCGAACGTCCAATCCTGGCGGCGGCAGGCTTGGGCGACTTCGGTGCGCAATGCGGCGAGGCGATCGCGGTAGGCGTCACGCAACGTCTCGGCGCGGCGGGCCAACATGCGCGTCTTCGATTCCACATCCTCAAATTCCGTGCGGCCGTCGAACGGCAGATCTTCTTCGGCGGGGTCAAGCACTTGGATCAAGTGGCCGCGTACGCCGAGCGCGCCGTAGTGGCGCAGGATGTTCAGCACGCCTTCGGCTGGCGATAGCCAATCGGAGATCAAGATGATCTGCGAAAAGCGCGGCAGCGGCAGTAACGGCGGCAAGCTTTGCTTCGACGTCATGTTCGACGCCATGTGCAGCGCGAACCGATTGAAGCCGGGCTTGCCGGTTGCGGGCGGCTTTAGGTTGTCGAGTGCACCGACGCGTTCGCCGCCGCGCACGAGCAGCGATGCGAACGCCAGCGAGAGCACCGTTGCGCGCTCGACCTTCGTGCATTTTGCGACATGGGATTTGTAGTGCATGGAGGGCGAGGCATCGCGCCAGACCCAGACACTCGCCGCCGCGGCCCATTCGCGCTCGCGCACGAACAAATGCTGCGACTTTGCGGATTGGCGCCAGTCGACTGCAGTGGATGGGTCTTCTTGGCGGTAGCGGCGGAACTGCCAGAACGCCTCGCCTTGGCCCACGCGTCTGCGGCCGTGTTCGCCGGTTGCGACCGTCGAGGCGACGCGTTCGGCTTGGATCATCAGCGGCGGCAAACGCGCGCCCAGGTGCTCCGCCTGTTCGCGCGCACCCGTTTCGCGTTTGGGCGTTTGGGTCCAACCGCTGAAGAGCGTCGACGCCACACTCGTCATTCGAACCTCTTGGCCTTGCGCTTACTGCAGCGGCGCGGTCAGCCGGTTGATCACATCGGCCATCGTCACGCCATCGGCGCGGGCCGTGAAGTTGAGCGCCATTCTGTGACGCAAAATGGGCGGCGCGAGTGCCACGACGTCGTCAACCGACGGCGCGAAGCGGCCTTCGATCAAAGCGCGTGCGCGCACGGCCAGCGAGAACGCTTGGCTCGCACGCGGGCTTGGGCCCCACGCGACGTGGTCTTTGATGCTTTGTGCGCCACCTTCTTCGGGACGCGCGCTGCGCACGAGAGCCAGGATCGCGTCCAATACTTTCTCGCCGACCGGGATTGCACGGACGAGGCGTTGGAAGAACATGATGTCTTGCGCGCGGATGACTTCCTTCGGCTGCTCTTCGCTGACGCCGGTGGTTGCCAGCAGTACGCGTTTTTCAGCTTCGAGGTCGGGGTAGCCGACATCGATCTGCATCAGGAAGCGGTCGAGTTGAGCTTCGGGGAGCGGGTAGGTGCCTTCCTGCTCGAGCGGGTTTTGCGTTGCCAAAACGTGGAACGGGTGCGGCAGGTCATAGCGCATCCCGGCGACTGTCACATGGTGCTCCTGCATGGCTTGCAACAGCGCCGATTGCGTACGTGGACTCGCGCGATTGATTTCGTCGGCCATGAGAAGCTGAGCGAAGACGGGACCTTTGATGAAGCGGAATGAACGGCGGCCGGTTTCGGCTTCCTCAAGAACCTCCGAGCCGACGATATCGGCGGGCATCAGGTCTGGGGTGAATTGGATGCGCTTGGTCGCAAGCCCCAGCACGATTCCCAGCGTCTCGACGAGGCGGGTTTTCGCGAGGCCCGGCACGCCGACGAGCAGGCCGTGGCCGCCGGCCAGGATTGTGACCAGTACCTGATCGACCACGGAACGCTGGCCGAAAATTACGCGGCCGATGGCTTCGCGAACAGCGGCGATACGGGCCACGGCATGTTCGACTTCGCGGACGATCGAGTCGGAGGTTTCTAGGGCTTGGTTGCTCAACGTAAAGCAGCCTTCGGTTCGAGGTTTGGATAACGCGCGGGCGGCGCGGCTTTTCTATGGCACAGTTCGTTCAGAGTTATAGCTAAACCTGGGCCATGGACAGAACGGCTTGAGGTCCTATGCTCAACATGAGTTGAACTGGGAGATTAACTCCCGGAAAAGGCATCGAGGTCTCGCGTTAACATGTCC
>JANNEL010000153.1:0-1506 GCA_031378595.1 Alphaproteobacteria bacterium | reverse complement strand
CACGCCGCTCGCTTACGTTGAACAGACCCCCGTTCGGCGTAAACGAATCAGTTATCTTTCGAATCATGATCACGTCGTTCAGCCGCTTGTTTCGGCAGATTTTTGGGGGATCGCAGGCGCAGCCGGCAACGGAGGCGCTGTCGCGTGACATTGTGGCGGATGCAGAGGCTCGCGGTGCGGCCGAACACCGCGAATGCTTAAAGCGCGCGATGGAGGTGGCGTTTTCAACGCCCACTGCCGCGGCCGAGGAGCACGAAGAGGCGCCGCCGCCGGTGCTCGAGCTGCAAGCCGCAGCCGAGGAAGTGGCCGCCGAAATCGTAGCCCTTGAGGCGGAGCAAGAGGCTGAGCCTCTCGCCGAAGCCGAAGAGATCGAAGAAGTGGTCGCAGAACAGGTGACGTTCGTCGCCGAAGCACCTGCGCCCTACGTCACCGAACATCCGCCCGCGATCGAACTCGCCGAGGTGGAGGAGCAACGCGAGCACGACATCGAGATCCTTCAATGGGACATCGGCCTGCTGGCGGAAGAAACACCGGACCTTGAGCTGCCTGTCGTCGAAGAACAGGCCGCGAGTGCAGGAGCTGACGCGGATGCCGAGATCGAGGTCGAAGAAGAATCCCCGACCGCAGCCGTGATGGAAGAGGAAACGCCTGAAGTCGCCGAAGCCGCGCCGAAGGCAAAGCGCGCCAAGAAAACGAAAGCGCCTGCAAAGAAAAAGACCGCGACGAAGAAGAAGTCCGCGCCGAAGAGGTCGGCCGATCTGCCCGACGACGCCGTCTGGCTCTCCGACGCGATCGCGTTCAGCCTCAAGGGCGAATGGGCGAGCGTCTGGACGCCGCCCGAAGATGCAAGCGGCGCCGAACGTCTGGAAGTCTTCCGCGAGAAGGCCGCCGGCGGCGATCTCCCAATCTGGGGCTGCCCCGAAGGCACAAACGCGTGGGAGCTCGTCAAAGCCGCCTACTGGAAGACGGGCTTCGTCGATCCGCTGTCGTTCCTGATGGGCCGCGAACACGTCGCGACCGAGCCCAAGGCCAGCAAAGCGAAGAAGCCGGTCAAATACGTCGCCCTCAAAGTGGCCCAAGCCGACGTCGAAGCGCTCTGGCCGCCGTCCACCGAAGCGGTCCGCGACGCCGCGTAGACGCATTGCAGCGCCGCGTGCAGCAATAGTGCACGCGGCGGTCTGCAAAAATAATTCCGTACGCTGAAGAATTAGCCACGGCATGCGCGCGCAACCGTCCGCGCAGAGGACCGTGTCCGCACGCTACAAATCGCATCGTGTTTCTACTTGCCCGGTGCATTCCTCAACCGCCGGACTCTTGTGCCGCTTCGTCGTCGCACATGCGCCCACACGAATCACGCAACCGCTGTTGCTTGCACGTGGGCCGCCACACGAACACGCTGCGCACGTGCGCGCCGCAATCGCAGCGCATCACGCGGGCCGCGCGTAACGCCGATCCGAACCGCACCCGTAAACTTTTCTGAACAACGAACGATTCGCGGGGGCGGAC
>JANNEL010000138.1:0-5816 GCA_031378595.1 Alphaproteobacteria bacterium | reverse complement strand
GGATGACGATCTTGCAGCACTGTGTGAGCAAAGTGTCAGCGAGAGGCGATACGGCCGCCTTCGTACGGGCTCAAAATGAACCCCTGGACTTGGTAAACGCGGCCACCGTAGTGGCCGCCCGGGGCGTACCAAACGCGGACTTCCGACCAGTCGTTGTCGTCGGAGACGTCCATGACCGGATTGTCGAGCCCGATCTCGCCGGCGTTCAGCCAGTTCGCGTGGTCGACGACGATCTCGCGGTCGTTGACGACGCGCCGCACGACGGCCACGTGGCCGCGTTGGGCGTTGCCATAGCCCTTCATGACCATGACCGAGCCCGCCTCAGGCGCCGACGAGCGGCCAAAGCGGCCGGCCGCCTTGTCCCACCAAAGATAGGCGTCGCCCCAGATGCCTACGCCAGATTCCTGGCGCGCATAGGGGACACACTGCAGAGGCGCCTGGTTGCGCAGGACGCGAGGGTTGGCACCGGTCGAATTCCAGGACACTGGCCCCGGATCGTCAAACCCCGCGCAACCGCCAAGGCCAAGCGCAAACCCGACCGCTAGCAGAACCGAGAAGCGCTGAATTTTCATAGCTCGTTAACACCCAGATTTCAGCCCTGCGTCCCGCCGCAAAGGCCACCTTCGATCGACCGCATTCTCGCGCGCGCACTGCTCAAAGGCCGTTCAAATGAGAGGTGGGTTTTATTTCAAACTGCAACAGACCAGGAATTGCGCCGTTGTCGCTGCTCGCGCTGGTTTACGCGGGGTATCCACGATTGGGAATAGTTTCCACAACTAATCCAGAGTCCGGCGATACCGCATCAACGCCAGGGTCATCGCCGCCAGCATGAATGCGGCGAGCGGCCAGATGTCCGCGAACATATCGCTGAGGTGACTGCCTTTCAGCATCACCCCGCGCACGATCCGCATGAAATGCGTATTGGGCAGGATCGAGCCGATCCACTGCGCCCAATCGGGCATGCCGCGGAATGGAAACATGAAACCGGACAGCAAAATCGACGGCAGGAAGAAGAAGAACGTCATCTGCATCGCCTGCAGCTGATTGGCGGCGATTGTCGAGATCGTGAAGCCGATCGAGAGATTGGCAGCGATAAAGAGCGCCAGTGCGATCGACAGTTCGAAATACGAGCCAAGCATCGGCACGCCGAACAACAATCGCGCGGCAATCAGCACGACGAGAACCTGGATGTAGCCCATGAAGATGTAAGGCAAAATCTTACCGGCCATCACCTCGAACGGCTTCAACGGCATGGCGAGTAGATTTTCCATGGTCCCGCGTTCGACCTCGCGCGTGACCGCGAGCGCAGTGATCAAGACCATGGTCATTGTCAGAATGACGCCGATCAAACCGGGCACGACGTTGTACGAAGAAATGCCTTCCGGATTGTAGCGCCGGTGAACAACGATCTCGAACGGCGGCGGCGTCGAACGCAATGACGCAAGGGCACCCGTGAGTTCGCGGTTGAAAACGGTCGACGGCAATTGGGCGACGGCGCCGACGGCGTTGGCGGCGGCCGCGGGGTCGCTGGCGTCGGCTTCGATGAGAATCTTCGGTCTGTCCCCGCGCGCAAGTTCGCGTGAAAACTCGGGCGGGATTGTAACGACGAAAGCTACACCGCCGCTGGCAAGCAACGCTGCGCCTTCGCGCTCGCCCTTGACCACGTTCGTGACGCGGAAATAGCCGGAGTTTTCTAAAGCGCGCACCAGCGTACGCGAATAGACGCTCGGATCCTGCACATTGACCGCGGTCGGGAGATGTTTCGGATCGCTGTTGATCGCAAACCCAAAGAGCACGAGTTGCAGAACCGGAATGCCGATGATCATCCCGAACGTCAGTCGGTCGCGGCGCATCTGAATGAGCTCTTTCAGAAAGACCGCACCGATCCGGGCGAACGACACGCCGAGCATGGAGCTACCCCGTCAACCGCGCACGAAATGGCGCCATCAAGTGAATGAACACGTCTTCGAGGCTGGGGCTCGACTTATCCCAAGTGAATTCCGTTCGCGTTCGAAACGGCGCGGTCGCCTGCTCGAGCTTCGCCGCGTCCTTGCCGCTGACGTGAAGCGTCACGCCGAAGACCGAGACCTGGTCGATCCCCTCGCGCCCGTGCAATTCGGCGGCAAGCCCGCGAACATCGCTTCCGGTCACAATCCACGTGCTCAAGGTCGAACCGTCGATCACTTCGGCGACCGTGCCGCGCGCGAGCACAGTGCCGTACGCGAGATAGACGATGCGGTCGCAACGCTCCGCCTCGTCCATGTAATGCGTCGAGACGAGGACGGTCAGGCCCTGTGCCGCGAGTTGGTGGATCTCGTCCCAAAAGTCGCGTCGCGCCTGCGGGTCGACGCCGGCCGTCGGCTCGTCCAGCAACAAAAGTTGGGGCTTGTGCAGAATGCACGCCGCCAGCGCCAGCCGCTGCTTCCAGCCGCCCGACAAAGTACCTGCCAATTGCTGTTGCCGTTCAACCAGGCCCAGCCGCGAGATCGCCTGATCGACGACGCGTGCGCGATCCTCCATCTCGTAGATGCGCGCGACGAAGTCCAAATTCTCTCGGATCGAAAGATCCTCGTAGAACGAAAAGCGCTGCGTCATATAGCCGACATGGCGCTTGATCTCTGATGCTTGGGTCTTGATGTCGTAGCCGAGGCACCTACCGGTCCCGCTGTCGGGTATCAGCAGTCCGCAAAGCATCCGGATAGTCGTCGTCTTGCCGCTACCGTTTGGTCCGAGGAAGCCCCACACTTGCCCGCGCGGCACTTGGATCGAAAACTTATCGACGACCTTGCGCGTGCCGAAACTCTTGCTCAGCTCGCTGACGTCGATCGCGAGCGCGCCGCTCATGGCAATGTCACATCAACCGGTTGACCGGGTGTCAACGTTCCGCCTTCCGGCACGGCCTCGACCATCCAGACAAGCTTTTCGCGCGAACCGACGCTGTAGATGACGGGCGGTGTAAACTCTGCGGCCGACGCGATAAACGTCACGCGCCCCTTTAGTTCCTTGGCGCACCCGTCGCAGCTAACCTGCACAACCGATCCCGGCGAGAGCTTCGCGCGCAGTTGCTCCGGCACGAAGAAACGCAGCTTCACGTTCTGCGGCGGAAGGATCTGCACGATCGCACCACCCGGCGGCACATATTCGCCGGCTCGCCGCAGCGTATCTTCCACCCGGCCCGCGACCCTTGAGCGGATGCGACGTTGGCTCAGTCCATACTCAGCCCTGGCAAGCGAAGCCTTCGCGGCTTCGACAGCAGCGCGCGCCGCCCCGATCTCATTGCTGCGCGCACCTTTGCGCGCCAGCGCGAGATTGGCTTCGCTCTGCTTCACCTGCATCAGCGCCGCATCGCGTTGCGCTCGCCGCGTATCGACCGCTGCCTGGGAGACAAAGCTGCGCTGCTTAAGTTCGACGGCGCGTTTGAACTCCGCATCCGCCAACGTTCGGTTGGCCACGGCCTGGGTCAGCGCAGCCTCAAGCGCCGCAATCTCATCCGGCCGCCGCCCCGTTTCCAAGTTGGCCAGCTGCGCCTCTGCCTGACGCATTTGCGCAGCCACCTGATCGCGTTGCGCGATTTGTGCCTCTGCATCGAGCGCGAACAGCGCGTCGCCTACATTCACTTGCGCACCGCGGGTGACGAGCATTTCACTCACCCAGCCCCCTTCGGGTGCCGCGATATAGACGTACTCGCCTTCTGCGTAGCCGGTGACACTGCCTTGTGGCTCACTCCCGCAGGCGCCGAGCATCAGCGCCAAAAGGATCGCAATCGGATATTGAAGTCTCATGGCTCACTCCCAACAGTGATGCCGCGCAAAAAGGTCTCGATGTGCTGCTCGACAAACGCCGTCCCATCGAGCGGCGTGCTGTCGAAGCGTTCGAAGGTGGTGCGCCAGATCGCGACGAAGAGGACGGGCGACATCGCGCCATAAGCCGCGTGCGTAGGGTCGATTTTCCGAAAGCGTCCCTCTGCGATCCCGCGTTCGATGATCGAGGTAATAACGCCAATGCCGCGCGAGATAATCTCCCGCTTGTAGGTTTCGGCGAGTTTCGGAAAGCGGCCGACTTCGGCGATGATGAGGCGTGGGAACAACGCCATGCGGCCGTCGCCAAGTAACGCTCCCATAAACGTCAGCACGCGCCGCAGCATCGCATCCGCCGGCACTGAAGCGTCGGCAGCGAGCGCGCGCAGCTGCTCGATATTCGGCTGCGGGATCGCGCGCACCAGAGCCTCGAACACGTCTTCCTTGCTTTGGAAGTAGAGGTAGATGGTGCCTTTGCTGACCCCGGCGCGGGCCGCGATGTCCTCAAGGCGCGCGGCCGCAAACCCCTTCTCGAAGAAGACGTCGAGCGCTGCATCCAGAAGCTCCGCCGGTCTGGCGTCCTTCCTGCGCTGCCATCGTTGAGAGCGTGCGAGCTGGTTCATATGGTTAAATAAATAACTTACCAGTCATTTATTAGCAGATGTCGGCCTCGTGAACAAGATTAAGAACTGGTTACAACGGAAACATAGTTAAAGCATTGAAAAATAAGGATGAAATCACAGGAAAACGCAGCCATGCAGGGAGCTCAGACCTGACATGCACGTAGTGCAGTTGAATTCTCAGTATTACGAACAACATACTAGTCTATCAACAAGGACAAAGTCGGCCCCGCCCGCAGGACCCCGAGGGGACGGAAAACGAGAGAGAGAAGGAGAGACGGCAATGAAGACACTTACGGTCATGGTGGAATGGTCTGCGATCGCAGTCGCGCTCTACGCGACGCTCGCGCTGGCCCTACCGGTCGAAGCGCTTGCCGGCATCGCCTGATCCCCAAGCCCACGAAATTTCACGAACCCCAAGCCCCGAAGATTTAGGAGAGACAACAATGCAAACGCTCACAACTGTCGTTCAATGGTCAGCCATCGCTTTCGCAGCCTACATGGCGATCTCGACGGTTCTCATCGGAACCCCCGGCTTCTTCGCTTAACAAGCGAACCAAGCCTTTAGCTTCGGGGCCCGCGGCAAATCAAAAGCCGCTGGGCCCCGAAGTCGTTTTGGCTCTCCGCGATAATCTCGTGCCCTTCGCGTTGACACAGATGACGCAGGTCGAGCGGCGCCAAAGGGTCGGTGACCGTCACCGCCAAGTGCTCACCGGCCGCCATCCCCCGCAGCGCGCGCTCCGTCATCAACGACGGCATGGGACATTTGAGCCCTGTCAGGTCGAGTTGTCGCGCCGCGCTCCATTCGACCTCGTCCGCGCGTCCGTTCATGGAAAGTTCGATTGACCCATGCGGCTTAGTCCCTAGTTTCGCCGATGACCGTAAGCGATGACCGGCATCGCAAGCGAGTCCAACAAGCCGGTAGGGGGAACGTAGGAGTGGTCGGCGCTATAGCCCGCGAGTGGCGGTTCATCTCCAGCACGACGCGGCTCATAAGCCGCATGCGCAAGATTACCCCGGATTCCACCCACACGGTCGCCGACATCATCGAGGGCTGGGCCGCAAAGCGCCCGAACAACGTCGCGATCTGGTTCGAGGACAAGAAGTACACCTACCGCGAGTACGACGCGGCCGCGAACCGCTACGCGCGCTGGGCACAGTCGCTAGGTTTGAAGCGCGGCGACTCCGTCGCCTTGTTGATGGAAAACCGCCCAGAATATCTCTTCGCGTGGGGCGGCCTCATAAAGATCGGCGTCATCGTCGCCCTCATCAACACGAACCTGCGTGAGCGCGCGCTCGCGCACAGCTTCGCGATCTCGAACTCCAAACACGTGGTGCTCGGATCGGAACTCGCCGCCAACTTCGCCTCGTGCGCGGACGAACTCAAGGAAGAGCTAAC
>JANNEL010000126.1:0-11579 GCA_031378595.1 Alphaproteobacteria bacterium | reverse complement strand
GTGCGGCCGAGGTTCAGCCAGGAGTCGGCCATGTCGGGCTTGATAGCGAGCGAGCGTTCGAGCGTTGCGATCGCTTCCTCGAAACGGCGCACGAGCGAGAGGGCGTTGCCGTAGTTGTTCAAACAAACGGGATCTTTCGGCCGCGCCGCGACGGCGCGCTCCAGCAGATCGAAGGCAGCATCGTGGTTGCCCGCTTCCATGGCGAGCACGCCGAGCAGGTTCAGCGCGTCGGGCTGGTTCGGCACTTTGGCGAGGACGGAGCGGTAGACCTTTTCGGCCTCTTCACCGCGGCCGGCCTTGTGGTGCTCAATCCCAGCCTCGAGCTGCTTCTGCAGTTCGAACGGATTGACGGGATAGTTCCACCCGGGCGCACCGCCTTTTTGCATCGGCGTTCCAAGGCCAGGTAGGCGGGGCGTTTGCGGATTGGACATGGGGGCGGGCTCTCAGGGCTGATGGGGAGAATAGGCCGGATGGGGCTCAGAATCGCTAGGGTTTTAGCCTTAGCACGGCTGCGCCGCGGCGGGCTTGAACGTCTGATTTTCTATCCCCATTTCACCCTTGCTCAGCGGATGCCCGTGCGGGGTCCGCGACGAGAGCAAAACCAGGAAAATCCGGCCATTTCGGCGGGTTTTCTTCAATCATCGCTTGGAAAGGATGACACGTCATGCGTTTCGATTTTAGCCCCCTCTACCGCTCGACCGTCGGGTTCGACAGGCTCGCCAACCTGCTCGAAACCGTCAATCAACTTGACCCCGCGGTGCCGAGCTATCCGCCCTACAACATCGAGCAAGTTGCCGACAACGACTATCGGATTTCGATGGCGGTCGCGGGCTTCGGCGACAAGGATTTGAACGTCGAGGTGAAAGAAGGCGTTTTGAACATAACCGGCCGGCGCGATGCGGAAGAGCCGAAGTCGCACTTCCTCTATCAGGGCATCGCCGGGCGCAGCTTCGAGCGGCGCTTCCAATTGGCCGACCACATGGAGGTCAAGAGTGCGCGGCTTGAGCTCGGCTTGCTGCACGTCGACATCGTGCGCGTGATCCCCGAGGAGAAGCGCGCGCGGAAGATCGCGATCAGCTCGGCCAAGACCGAGCCCAAGCTCGTGGAGGCGACGGTCGCGAACGCGGCCTAAGGTCCTCGCGAATACGAACGGCGCTGGGGTTTTCGAACCTTGGCGCCGTTCGCCGTTTTAGAGGTCGAGCGTCACTTCGACGACGCCGGGCTCCGGCGCGCCGGTACGCTCGAAACCAAGCTTGGCGCACATGCTGAGCATGCGCGCGTTCTCCGCGAGAACGTCGCCGAAGATTTGCTTGGCGCCGATGCTGCGCGCGTAGGTGATGATTTCCTGCATCATGCGGTAACCCAATCCGGTGCCGATGCGATCGCTTCGGACCATGATCGCGTATTCGCCTCGCGCGCGGTCGGGATCGAGCGCGAGACGCACGACGCCGATACCTTCGGGGCGTTCGCCGGTCTCGTCGATGACGGCGAAGGCCATCTCGCGGTCGTAGTCGATTTGCGTGAGCCGTTTGGCGAGCACGTCCGGCAGGCGCTGCAGCGTCGAGAAGAAGCGCAAGCGCACATCTTCCGGGTCGCTGGAGGCGATGGTTTCTTGAACGCCGCTTGCGTCTTCCGGTTTGATCGGACGCATCAAGTAGGTCTTGCCGTTCCGATCTGTGATCTCGTGCGCGAGTTCGGCGGGGTATGGCTTGACCGCGAAACGGCCTGTGCCCGGGCGCGGTTCGGTAGCGATGCGGATGCGAGCGTCGAGGGCCAGAACGCCCTGGTCGTTCGCCCAGAGCGGATTGATGTCGAGTTCCTTCACCTCCGGCAGGTCGATCGCGATGTCTTGCAGCGCGAGGAGCACCTTGACGATTGCCTTCGCATCGGATGGCGGACGGTCGCGGTAACCCTTCAACAGGCGCGAGATACGCGTGCGGTCGATCAGATCGCGGGCGAGGATCGCGTTGAGCGGCGGCAACGCTACGGCCTGGTCCTTCACGACCTCGACCGCCGTGCCGCCGTGCCCGAACAGGATCACCGGGCCGAACAACGGGTCTTCCGAAATGCCGACGATCAGCTCGTGCGCGCCGGCGCGGCTTGCCATGGGCTGCAGAATGAAGCCGTCGACGTGTGCGTCCGGTTTGGCTTCGGCGATGCGCAGCAGCATCGTGGCTGCAGCACGGGCGACGGAGGGGCCATCTTTTAGGTTCAGCGTCACGGCGCCGACATCGGATTTGTGAATGATGTCGGTCGAGAGAATTTTGAGCGCGACGGGAAAGCCCATCGAGACTGCCGTTCGGTGAGCTTCCTCCGGCGTCTTGGCCACGCGCAGCTCGACCGTCGGGACGCCATAAGCCTGTAGGATTGCGTTCGCTTCGACGGTCGTGAGCCATTCGCGGCCTTCGCTCAGCGCGTGCTCGATCGGTTCGCGGACGGCTTTGAGGTCGCGCGAGATGTCCCTCGACGCCGGCGGGATCTCCATCAACATCTGCTGCGCTTTGGCGCGACGCACGAGCTGCATCATCGCGGTGACTGCCTGTTCCGGCGTGTCGAAGACAGGCAGGCCAGCTTCATCGAGGCGCTTGCGCGCGTCGGCGACGGCCGCTTCGCCAAGCCATGCCGTGAAAACCGGCGTCGGGTTACCTTCGTCGTGGGCTTTGCGTGTCACCGCGACGACAGCTTCCGCCGATGCGGTCGGGTCGGCAACGGCGACGGGGCAGTTGAGCACCAGGATCGCGTCGGCGTTGGCATCGCCGATCATCGCTTCGAGCGCAGCGCGATAGCGGGCGGGGCCTGCGTCGCCGATGATGTCGACGGGATTGCCCTTGCTCCAGTTGATCGGCAGGACCTTGTTCAGCGCCTCGATCGTATCGGGCGAAAGCTCTGCCAGCCTGCCGCCTTCATCTATCAGATGGTCGGTGGCGAGGACGCCCGCACCGCCGCCGTTCGTGAGGATTGCGATGCGGTCGCCAGTGACGCGCTGATTGCCTGACAACGCCTCGAGCGTGCCAAAGAGGTCGTCGATCGTGAGCACGCGCAGAAGGCCGGCGCGCCGGAACGCTGCGTCGGCGACGGCGTCGGACCCTGCCAGCGCACCGGTGTGCGAGCGGGCGGCGCGGGCGCCTTCGGCGTGGCGGCCGGATTTCACGACGATCACCGGCTTCACGCGGGCGCAGCGGCGGGCGGCGGACATGAACTTGCGGGCGTGGGTGATGTTTTCGATATAGAGCAAAACGGCGTCCGTTCCCGGATCGTCGGCCAGGTAGTCAAGCATGTCGCCGAAGTCGACGTCGCTCATGCCGCCTAGCGATACCAGGTGCGAGAAACCGAGGCCGCGCGCGGAAGCCCAGTCGAGCACCGTCGTCAGCATCGCGCCCGACTGCGTGACGAAAGCGGTGCGGCCGGCCGGCGCCATGCGATGGGCGAAGCTCGCGTTGACGTGGCCGCTGGGGCTCAAGATGCCGATGCCGTTCGGCCCAACGAGGCGCATCGTGTGCGGACGGGCGGCGTCGAGCATGCGCTGCTGCAGAGCGCGGCCGCCCTCACCCATCTCCGCGAAACCCGACGTGAGAACGATCGCAGCCTTGGTGCCGCGGGCGCCTAGGTCGGAGATCAGATCGGGGATCGGTGCCGGCGGCGTTGCGATGACCGCGAGTTCCGGTGGCTCCGGGAGGGCTTGAATGCTCTCGTAAAGCGGATGACCGTGCCGCGCGCCACCGTTCGGGTTCACAAGCCGGATCGTGCCCCCAAAACCAGCACCCAGAAGATTGCGGGCGACCACGTCGCCGACCGAGTTCGGTGTGCGGCTCGCGCCGATGAGCGCGATGCTTTTTGGCGCGAAGAATGACCTGAGATTACGGACCGACATTGGTATCCCAAACGGAAGGCAGGCGACTAATCACCAACGGGCGGCGAAGACAACCGATCGCTCGACCGTGTCGAACGCTTGTTGGTAAGCATCTCACGCCGATTGACTGCCGAAAGTGGCGGTTACGATCTCTGAGCATGCTCGCCAACAGTGCGTTAGGGTTTGAGAACGTTCACAAGTTGAGTCGTTTTGCACAGGTGTCTGTTCGCGAATCCACTTGATCGCTCTTGCGTTTTTTCCACTGCGTGTTGAGAAAGTGATTCTCAAGCGTGTCTCGCTCCTGTAGTGTTGGTTGTGTGAGGGGGCCGTTGCGATTGGGGGCGACAGTTTCTTCGAAACATGGGGGAGCCGTAGCCGTAATGCTGTTCGGGGCAGCTCCAGTATGATGAATTGGCCGCGTACATTTAGTCGGCGTCCCGCTTTGGCGCGGCGCCAGGCCGCTTTCGATCCGTCGGCATCGATCGAGGATCTGCGCGAACACATCAAACAATTTTGGACAGGGTTCGGACCGGTGCAACCCGGTGTCGAGGTACAACCCGTTTTAATCAGCGCCATTCGCGGCGAGTGGGTCGTCCCTGAGTCCGCGACCGGGCGGCGCGTCATTCTCTATTTCCATGGCGGCGGCTATATCGCCGGATCGCCGGAGAGCCACCGCGCTTTGATTTCGAGGCTAGCGCATGCGTCGAGCGCACGGGCGCTGGTGCCTCAATATCGTTTGGCACCGGAATTTCCGTATCCGGCGGCCCTCCGCGATGCGGCCGACGCGTATCGCTGGCTTCTGACGCAAGGCATTACGCCAGCGAACATCGTGTTTGCAGGCGACGGATCGGGTGGCGGACTTGTGTTCGCGACGCTGCTTGCTTTGCGCAATGCGGGATTGCCGTTGCCGGCGGCAGCACTTTGTTTCTCGCCGTGGGCCGACATGACGCTGTCCGGTTGGTCGATGCTGAAGAACAAGGCGAACGACGACGCGCTGAGTTGGGAGCTGCTGGCGACGTGCGCGCGGCACTATCTGAAGGGCGCCTCACCGGCAGAGCCGTTTGCCTCGCCGCTTTACGGCGACTTCCGCGGTATGCCGCCGATCATGATCCATGCGGGCAGCCTTGAGGTTCTCAAAGACGACGCAAGCCGATTGGGCGAGCGTGCGGCGGCCGCGAACATCAACGTGAATGTCGAGGTCTACGAGGGCATGCCGCACCTGTTCCAGGGGCTGCCGGAGTTGCCGGAATCGAAGGTTTCGTTGACCCGCGCGGCAGCCTTCATCAAGGCGCGCACGCCGGACGTCGCACCGATGCGCCGCGCCGCGCAGTAATTCAGCGTTTTGGTTTTTTCTTAGCCTTAGGCTTCGGGCCTGGGCGCTGGCGCGCGAGCGTTCGGCCGAGTTTTTTCTCGAGCGATTTCACGAACGCGGGTGAGCCTAACGGGCGGCCCGTATGTTCGCACGCTGCGATGACCTTCAAGTCCGCGGGCGCCAAGGGCTTGGCTAAGTCGGTTTTCCAGGCGCTTGCGCTTTTGCCGAGACCTTTGACGTCCACGAAGCTGTCGGCTTTGCCCTTTAGATGAGCGCCCGCGCTCGACCATTTCCAACCGCTGGCCTTGGCCGCCGCGCGCCCGCGCACGGGCGCCTGCTCAACGAAGCGCGTTACGAGCGGCAACGAGGCTTGATCCATCGGAAACGACGAAAAGCGCCCGCGGAACAACCCGCCTTCGCGCGAGCGGCGTTGGTTCATGGCGCGCGTAAAGCGGCGGTGGGCCTCCCCCAAAGCCTGGCGAAGGGCCTTCGGGCTTGGCGGCACGAGGATGAGATGCACCTGTTTGGGTAGCAGGCAATACGCCAGCACACCAACGCGGGCCGAGGCGCAACCGTCCGCAACAAGGGCTAGATAGTCCTTGTAGTCTTGGTCGGTCGCGAAAATCCGCTGCCCGGGGTTGCCCCGTTGCAGTATGTGATGCGGTGCGCCGGGCGCCACCGCTCTTGCCAATCGAGCCATGGCCCCGAAATTAGGCTGCGAACGGACGCCCGTCAATGAATCTGTGTCCCCGAATTTTTGAATTGCGTGACGAATCCTGCAAACTTGTGCGTCATCTGCTATGAACGCGTTTGGGATGATTGCGATGCGACTTCTGCGTGCTCTTTTGGTTCTCGGTGCGGCGCTGATCCTTGCGGCGTGCACGTCGTCACCGGCTCAACCCTCGACGCCGGAGCCTTCTGCGGCGGCACCGGACGAGACGGCGATCACGCTGGTGCTGATTTGCGACGTCTACAAAATGGAAGCCGAGAGCGGCCGCGGCGGCATGGCGCGGATCGCGGCAGTGCTGAAGGCCGAAAAAGCCCGGCACCCGTACGTCTTGATCGCGCACGCCGGGGACACGATCTCGCCGTCGTTGATGTCGGGCTTCGACAAAGGGGCGCACATCATCGACCTCTTCAATATGACGCCGCTCGACGTATTCGTTCCGGGTAATCATGAGTTCGATTTCGGTCCCGAGATTTTCCGGAAGCGGATGGGTGAGACGAAAGCGTCGGTGCTTGCGGCCAATTTGCGTAGCGAGACGGGAGAACCGATTTCGGGGATTGCCGATTCAAAGATCGTCGCATTCGGGCCTGTGAAGATAGGCGTGGTCGGCCTGACGGCGGAAGACTCGCCGGTTTCCTCAAAGCCCGGCCGGTTGCAGTTTTCCAGCACGCTTGCCGCGGCCGAGCGCGAGGCGGGCCGCTTGCGCAAAGCGGGTGCGGACCTGATCGTGCTGGTACCACATGCGGGGCGCGCGCTTGACCAGCTGCTCTATGCGTCCGGGATCGCCGACGTGATCCTGTCGGGTCACGATCACGACCTCTACATGAACTTCAACGAGAAGACGGCGATGGTCGAGGCGGGCGAAGACGGCATGGCGGTCGTCGCGGTCGATCTCTCCGTCAGGGTCGATGACAAGGGCGACGGCAAGCGCAAGGTCAGATGGTGGCCGCACTTCCGCTTTATCGATACTGCCGACGTGACGCCCGATGCGGTGGTTGCGGCGCGCGTCGCGGACTATGCCAAGACGCTGGACGCCGAACTGGGGCAGCCGATCGGCACGACCACGACGGAGCTCGACAGCCGCAACGCGACGGTGCGCGGCGGGGAGGCGGCAATCGGAAATTTGTTTGCGGACGCTATGCGCGAGGCGACGAAGAGCGATGTCGTGCTGATCAACGGCGGCGGGTTTCGCGGCGGCAAGATTTACGCGGCCGGCACGCAGCTGACGCGCAAAGACGTTTTGACCGAGCTGCCGTTCCTCAACAAAGCCTATGTGCTGGAACTCAGCGGCGGACAACTGAAGGCAGCCCTGGAGCAAGGCTTCACCGGTGCGGAGAACGAGGTTGGGCGCTTCCCGCAAGTTTCCGGCATGCGCATCAAGGCCGACGTGACGCGGCCCGTGGGCCAGCGCGTTGTTGCAGTGACCGTGAACGGGAAGCCGCTTAACGCGAGGGCAGCCTATCGGCTTACGACCAACGACTACCTCGCCAATGGCGGCGACGGCTATGCGGCGCTGAAAGCCGCGAGGGTCTCGACGGGCGAGGCCGAGGCGGACTTGGTCGCGAACATCGTGATTGCTCGTATCCGCGCGAAAGGCAGCGTGTCGCCCACTCTCGACGGGCGCATTATTGTCGGACGTGCGCGGCCTACGGGCTAAGCTAAGTTAGAACCTACGCACGGCCTCGGCGAACGGATCATCGGCTGCACTGCGGTTTGTGCATTCGTCACGCAGTCAGCGTTGTTTGGTGCGCCTTCACGGCCTCGTGAGCGATTCCGGGCTGATCCGCGCAACCCATCTCGAAAGTCTTGCGTAGAAGAGACCGACTGCGGCGAACGACGCGGCGTCGGCACAGAGAGGCTAGCCGCTTCGTTCGCAGCCGTTCCCGAAGCACTCGGGCTCAGATTTCATCCGGCGAGCATGGTGCTTTCCGGGAACGAACAAACTTTGTCTGAATGGAGAAACCAAAATGCCTTTCGCACGTAAAACCGCTCTCGCCATCGCGGCGGCGGCTCTGCTTTCCGGCGCTGCGTTCGCCAGCGTCATGGTCGGCGGGCAGGCCATGTTTCCGACCAAGAACATCGTCGAGAACGCGGTCAACTCGGCCGATCACACAACGCTCGTTGCTGCCGTGAAAGCGGCCGGCCTTGTCGATACGCTGCAGAGCAAGGGTCCGTTCACAGTGTTCGCACCGGTGAACGCTGCATTCGCGGCGTTGCCCGCCGGCACGGTCGAGACGCTGCTCAAGCCCGAGAACAAAGGCGCATTGACCGGCATCTTGACCTATCACGTGGTCGCGGGCCGCGTGACTTACAACGACCTGCGCAACATGATCCAGAAGGGTCACGGTAAGGCCATGCTTTCGACGGTCTCCGGCGGCACGTTGACCGCCGAGATGAACGGCCCGGTCAACATCATCCTCAAGGATGCGACGGGCGCTAGCGCCGACATCACGGTCTATGACGTCATCCAATCGAATGGCGTGATCCACTCGATCGACCGCGTCTTGCTGCCGAAGTAGCCCCAGACCTTCGGCATCCCGGAGGCGGGAACTCTCTCCCCCGCCTCCGGCAATCACACCAACTTTCTTGCTGTGGCCAGAAACGCGTCGACTTCGGCCGGTGTGGTGGAGAACGCGCAGACGAGGCGGATCAGCGGGCGGCCCTCGATCGGAGGTTCCCACTCGTAGAATTTGGCGCCTGCTGATTCGAGCGCCTTTTGCGCCGATACCGAAGGTAAGCGGACAAAGAGTTCGTTCGCTTCGACCGGCTGATCGAGCGCGAGGACGGGTACCGTGCGAAGCCCATCGGCCAAGCGGGCAGCCATCGCGTTTGCGTGGCCTGCGAGTTTCAGCCAGAGGCCGTTGTCGAGCATCGCTTCGATCTGGGCGGACAGAAAACGCATTTTCGAGAATAGGTGCCCTGACCGCTTGCGCCGATAGGCCATGTCGGCAGCGCGCTCAGGATCGAAGAAGACAATCGCTTCGGCGGCTATTGCTCCGTTCTTGGTGAAGCCGAATGAGAGCGCGTCAACGCCCGCCTTCCATGTCGCCCCGGCCGGCGTACACTTCAGGTGAGCGATCGCGTTCGCGAGCCGCGCGCCATCCATGTGAAGCGCGAGGTGTTCGGCTTTCGCGAAGCGCGCGAGGGCTTCGATTTCGGCGAGTGTGTAGCAGGTGCCAAACTCTGTCGCTTGCGTGATCGAAATCGTCGCCGGTTGAGCGTGGTGCACGACGCCGCGTTGATGCAGCGCAAAGGCTGCCTTCACGGCATCCGGCGTGACCTTGCCGCTAGCGCCTTTGAGCGGGACAAGCTTTGCGCCTTGGTTGAAGAACTCCGGCGCGCCGCACTCATCGACGTGGATGTGTGCGCCTTCATGGCAGAATATGGCGCCGTGTGGTGGTGTCAGGTGCGCGAGCGAGAGCGCGTTTGCGGCGGTCCCGGTCGCCACGGGAAAGACGACCACTTCTTTTTCGAACAGGGCCGAGAGTTTCGCCTTCAACCGGTCGGTGACGTGGTCGTCGCCGTAGTTGCCGGCGACGCCTTCGTTGACGCGCGCGAGCGCCGCCATGATTTCCGGCGCGGCCGGCGCTGTGTTGTCGC
Source organism: Alphaproteobacteria bacterium (assembly GCA_031378595.1). GTDB lineage: Bacteria > Pseudomonadota > Alphaproteobacteria > Micropepsales > Micropepsaceae > SZUA-430. The sequence continues at coordinate 2,090 of JANNEL010000126.1, read as the reverse complement.
TCTTGAAATTCATGGTGCCCCGATTTCTTAGGGCACCCTAGCCTCGCCGCGTTGGCGATTGAATGCGCTATTGGCGCGCGAGGTCGCGCTTCGACGACGGACGGAAAATCAAATAGATCAGGCCGAAGACGAGCAAGAACGGCGCCGCCCAAACGAGGATATGGATCGCAAGCCCGAGGATCGTGAAAGCGAGCCCAATCGCAACGCCGATGGCCGCGAAGCCAAGCCCTACGAGCACCGCCAAGATTACGATCGGCGCAATCAGTAAGAAGACGAACAACGCAATCAGAGCACCCAATACATCGCCCATATGTTTTGGCTCCCAAGCACCGCAAAAACGGCTATTAGAAGGTAAATAGTACGAACCTGTTACTAAGACAAGGGCTAAGTTCCGCGATTTTTCACATCCGGCGCGTGCGGGTTGCGTCGCGAGCACAGCGTGTGCGCGATCGCGGTCGGCAGTGTTCACCGCCCGGCAAAACGCGATTCGGTCGCGTTAGGGTCGTGCTCCAGTACGGTGATTCGCCATGGGTTTTGCTTCAGCCGCTCGTACCGCGCCGCTTCCGGTTGGTGGCTGGTCGCGACCCGCCGTGGCAGAGAGTGTGCCCATGAAGGCGCCGTCTGCCATCGACCTCACCATCATCATACCGACGCTCAATGCGGGCGCGCGGCTCAGCGACACGTTGGCGACTATCGACGAGGCGCGCGACACGCTTGCCATCGACGTCGTGGTCGTCGACGGCGGATCGAGCGACGATACGATCGCGCGCGCCGAGGAGGGTGGCGCGCGCGTTATCCAGTCCCCGAAAGGCCGCGGGGTGCAACTTTCGTCCGGCGCGAAGGAAGCAACGGGACGTTGGCTTCTGTTCCTGCACGCCGACACAACGCTCGAGCCATTTTGGAGCACGACGGTCACATCGTTCATGCGCGGCAAGGGCAATGCGCTTAAGGCCGCGTATTTCACGTTCGCGCTCGACGATGCCTCGCGGGCGGCACGGCGTGTGGAAGGACTTGCGAATTGGCGTGCGCGCAAACTGGGGCTGCCTTACGGTGATCAGGGGCTGCTTATGTCGCGAACGAAATACAATTCGTTGGTCGGCTTTCTCGATCTGCCGATCATGGAAGACGTCGACATGGTCCGCCGGATCGGCCGGCAGAACCTGGTCGAGTTGCCTGCGACCGCGACGACGTCGGCAGAACGCTACCGGCGCGACGGTTATTGGGTCCGGCCGGTGAAGAATCTAACGCTGTTGACGCTCTACTTCATGGGTGTGCCGCCGAAGCGGCTTGCCCGCATGTATGGCTAAGCCGCTTGTCGTTATCTTCGCTCGGGCGCCGCGCTACGGCGCGGTCAAAACGCGGCTCGCGCGGGAGATCGGGGACGACGAAACCTTGCGCTTCTACCGGCCTGCACTCGCCAACTTGGTACGGCGTATGGCGCGCGATCGACATTTCGACGTCGTGCTGGCGACGACGCCGGACGGCGTGCATGATGGGTGGCCTCGAGGTGTGCAGCGAATTTCGCAAGGATCAGGCGATCTCGGGCGGCGGATGGTGCGCGCTTTGCGCGCGGCAGGCGCTCGTCCCGCCGTTGTGATCGGTAGCGATATTCCCGACATCACCACGGCGCATGTTCGAACTGCATTTGCCGCACTCGGTAGCGCGCCCTTCGTATTGGGTCCCGCAAGCGATGGGGGGTATTGGCTGATCGGCGCGAAACATCCGCAGCGCATGCAGGGCGATACGCTCGACGGCGTGCGTTGGTCGGGCCCCCACGCGATGGAAGATACGGCTGCACGATTGGGGGCGACTGCACTGCTGACCGTGGTGCTCGACGACATCGACGATGGCGCCGCGTACGGGCGCTTTCGCTCGCGGCGCGCTTAGCCGATTTGCTGCAGCGCCGATACCAGCCGATCGACATCCGCTTCGTCCTGGTAGATGCCGAAGCCGATGCGCAGACGGTTGCCGCGATGGTCGACGACGATGTTGCGGTTCGCCAACGCGCGATCGAGGCGCGGGGCCTCGCTCGTGCGGAATGTCAGGAAGCGGCCGCGCCGCTTCTCGTCGGCGATCACGAGGTTGATGGG
>JANNEL010000102.1:0-2008 GCA_031378595.1 Alphaproteobacteria bacterium | reverse complement strand
CGGATCGTCGGCACCGTGCGCTATTGGCCGGTCATGATTGGCGGTCAAGCCGCCTTGATGCTCGGACCGATCGCGATCGTGGCCGACAGGCAGGGACAGGGTATCGCGCTTGCGTTGATGCAGACGACGTTGGCGGAAGCGAAGAAGCTTGGCCATCGCGCCGTCATTTTGGTGGGCGATGAGCCTTATTACGGTCGCGCGGGCTTCGCGCGGATTCAGCCTGCGTCGCGGATCACGATGCCAGGTCCGGTGGACGCGTCGCGGCTGCTGGGACTCTCTCTCGTCGATGGCGCGCTTGAGGCGATGGCGGGTGAAGTTCGTAAGGCGCTCACGACGGCCGTTGCGGCGGCCGGATGCGCGCTGGGTTAGCCGCTACACGACGAACACGTTCTTGATGCCGTCGATGACGAATTGAGCGGCGAGCGCTGCCAGAATGATGCCGAAGATGCGGGTCACCATTGCCGCGATCGTGGCGCTGATCATGTGAGAAAATTTGGCGGCGAGCCAGAAGGCGCCGAACGTCAAAAGCAGGTTTGCTGCGACACCGGCGAGGACTGCGGCGCGTCCCTCCCAATCGTTGTGCTGGGCGAACAGCAGCATCACAGAGGCGATTGAGCCCGGGCCCGCGATCAACGGGATCGCGAGCGGGAAGACCGAGATGTCTTCGTGTTCGCCGGGGTGGGCGTGGCGTTCTTCGATGACCTTCGCGTTGCGGGCCTCGCGGCGCTGCGTGCGCGTTTCGAACAGCATGTCGATTGCGATCAGGAAAAGCAGCAAGCCGCCTGCGATGCGGAAGGCGTCGAGGCTGACATGCAGTTTATCGAGCAGCCATTCGCCGCCGAACGCGAAGCCGGCTAAGATGAAGCTCGCGACCAAGACGCTCTTCCACGCCATCCTGTGCCGCCACGGAACCGGCATGTTTTGCGTCAAGGTCGCAAACATCGGGATGACGCCCGGCGGATCGATCACGACGAAGAACGTGACGAGCGAGGCGAGGAAGATTTCAAGCATTGAGTTGGTTCACGCGAAGCCGCGAAGACGCGAAGGAAGGAAGATATCTCACACAATGAAACAATGAGCCAATGACACAATGGCGCGAAGGAGGTGGCGGCTTTGTCACGCGCACCCGCGCGTCGTCGGCGTCAGAGTGGCGCTTCGCGCCGAAGGCTGTCCGTGCATTGTGGCATTGTCTCATTGTTTCATTGTGTGATTTTTTTCGCGGCTTGGCGCCTTCGCGTGAGTCTCTTCAGGCGCGGTCAGGGACTGGCGCGCGGCGTTGGGCGTGGTAGAACGCTGGATCGCTATCACGAAAGGACCCCGCTTATGGCTTCGAAGATTACGAACGACCCGCGTATCGATCCACGCATCAAGGCGCTGCTTGGGGCGGCGCCCGACATCGTGCCTCCGGGCGATGTGGCTTCGCGCGAGGCGTTGCTCGCCGAGGAGAACTCCGATGCCGCGAAGGCGCGGATGGCGATGGTCAAGATGTTCACCCAGATGTGCGATAGCGAGGATGTCGCGCCGTCGAAGGGGCTCAAGGTGACGACGGAGACGTTCCGCTCCGAACCCGACGGGAACGAGATCAAGATTCAATACATTCGGCCCGACACGAGCGAGCGGTTGCCGTGCGTCGTCTATTTGCACGGCGGCGGGATGATGCACTTCTCGTGCTTCGACGGCATGTACAAGGCGTGGGGGCGGATCATCGCAGCGCAAGGGGTTGCGGTCGCGATGGTCGACTTCCGCAATTGCGCGACGGCGTCGTCGGCGCCAGAGGTTGCGCCGTTCCCGGCAGGGCTGAACGATTGCGCCTCGGGTGTGCGCTGGGTGGCGAGCCACGCGGACCGGCTCAACATCGATCCGAAGCGCATCATCGTCGCGGGCGAAAGCGGTGGCGGAAACTTGACGCTTGCTACCGGGTTGAAGCTGAAGCGCGACGGCGACATCGGTATCATCAAAGGGCTTTACGCGCTGTGTCCCTATATTGCCGGTCAGTGGCCGTTGCCGC
>JANNEL010000074.1:0-12296 GCA_031378595.1 Alphaproteobacteria bacterium | reverse complement strand
GAGCCCCCCGCATGACCAATACTAGTACCTATTCCGGGGACTGTACTAGCCCCCGCCGCCGTGGCCGCTGTGCTCCCCGCCATCGCCGTCGTCTTCACCATGTCCCCCATGGTCGTCGTCGGCGTCATGGTCCGGCCCGTCGTCGCCGTGGTCCTCGTCCACGTCGTGGTCCGGCCCATCGTCGCCATCGTCGTCGGCGTCATGGTCGGCCGGATCGTCGTCGCCGCTGTGGTCGTCTTCATCGGCGTCGTCGGCAACGTCATCGCCGTGCTCGCCGCCGTCTTCCGCACTGTCTTCGGTGCAGCCGGTCGACGTGCTCGAACTCGACGTGCAACTATCGTCGTCGCTATCCGTTGCGCGCGCGATCGAGAATTCGCCCGAAGACAAAACGAACGCGATCGCAAGAGCGGACGCGCCGGCAAGCAAAGTTGATGTTGTTCTTTTCATATTGGCTCCAAGCGTCACAATGTCGGTAACCCTGCGGAAGGCCCGAGCACACCTCGCAAATCAGGTGGGTCTCGCCGCCAGTTAGGGCCATTGGATGCCGGTTCGCCCCCCTTGAGAAGGCGAACAATTTTTTCGTGAGCACGGAATAAGGGCCACCGTGCCGCAACGATCACGCTGGGCCGGGGGGGCGACCGTCGAAGATAGTCAACGCCCGCCGCCAGCAGGGCCAGGACCGTGTAACCCGTCAATGCCAGCTGCGCGAATGCCGTAGGGTCTTTCGGATGCTCGTTGAAGAACGAGTTTTGCACCTGTAGCGCTGCCATCGCGAACCCCAGCAACCAGAGCGCGACCGTCCCCGCCCGCGTGGGCGAAGGGGCCGCCCGGTCGTAAAGCCAGACCCCACCGATCACGAGCCCAATCTCGACCGCAACGCTCACATACGGATAAGCCCAAAGCGCCATGCCGACCTTCATCCGATCGAACACGATCGGCAGGTCCGGCGCGTGCACGACCAAATCGAGCAGCCAATGCGAAAACGCGGTGGCGCCGACCACAAGCACGATCGCGATCCGCTCGCCCTTGAACGCAAGCGCCGCCAAGCCGCCGATCAAGAGCGACAGCAACGCCGCACTCGGCAGCCCGTGCGTATAGGGCATGAAGTAAAGATCGAGCGGCGTGACCCCGATGAAGTTGTCGATCAGGCGCATCTTCTCGACGCCTGCGATCACAAAGATGGCCCACAGGAAATCGACCCACTGCGCCGCGACAAATAGCACCCACAGCGGCACTGTTTTAGCGACGGCTTTGGCCGCAAACGCAGGCCCGTAATGCCCAATGAACATGGCGTCATTTCCTTTGTAGACAGGGCCCGAGTTTGTGTCTAAAACCCGCGCCTTACTTTGATCGGGCGCAAGTCGCTGGGTCAACGCCGCAAGGATGTGACGCAGGGTGGAGCAGCCCGGTAGCTCGTCAGGCTCATAACCTGAAGGTCATAGGTTCAAATCCTATCCCTGCACCCATCCTTGGCCCGCAAATCGCAAATCCACCGCTCGAACACCCTGTCGCTCGCTGAGGCGCGCCGCCTTGCGATCGCGGCCCAGGGTTTCGGCAACCGCGGCCCGCTGCTGCGCACGATCAAGCAGATCGGCTTGCTGCAACTCGACAGCGTCAACGTCGTCGTGCGTTCGCATTATCTGCCGCTGTTCTCGCGCCTCGGCCCCTACGACACCGCGGCCCTCGACAAGCTTTCGCAAAAAGCCCCCCGCGCGCTGTTCGAATATTGGGGACATGAAGCGTCGCTGATCCCGATGGACTACCAGCCCCTATTCCGCTGGCGCATGGATGAGGCGCGCGCCGGTCGCGGAGGGTGGCAAGGTCCCGCGCGCCTCGCGCGCGAACGCCCCGACTTCATCAAAGGCGTCATGCAGGAAATCGCCGACCGCGGCCCGATCGGCGCAGGCGAACTCTCAGGCGGCGGCAAGTCCACCGGCAACTGGTGGGGCTGGAGCGACGGCAAGCGCGCGCTCGAGTTTCTGTTCTGGACGGGTCAACTCACATCGGCGGGCCGTCGCGGCTTCGAACGCCTCTACGCGTTACCGGAACATGTGATCCCCGATGCCGTTCTGGGCGCCGCAACACCTTCCCCCGAAGACGCCCAACGCGAACTGCTTCGCCGCGCGGCCCGCGCGCACGGCGTGGCGACCGAATTCGACCTGCGCGACTACTTTCGATTGGGCGTCGCCGCCACAAAGGCCCGCCTGCAGGAATTGCTCGACGCGGGGGAACTGGCCGAAGTCACCGTCGAATCCTGGAAGTACAAAGCCTACGTCCCAAGCGACGCCAAGGTTCCCAGAAGCGTCGAAACGAGCGCGCTCCTCTCGCCGTTCGACTCTCTCATCTGGATGCGCCCGCGCACGGAACGCCTATTCGGCTTCCACTACCGCCTTGCGTTCTACACGCCCAAGCACAAACGCACGCACGGCTATTATGTGATGCCGTTCCTGTTGGGCGATCGCCTGGTCGCCCGCGTGGACCTGAAATCCGACCGCACACAAAACCGCCTGCTCATGCTGGGCGGTCACGCCGAACCCGGCATCGATCCCAAAGAAATCGCTCCGGCGTTGAACAGCCAACTAAAGACAATGGCAACCTGGCTGGGCCTGGGTCGCGTCACCCTCAAAAGCCGAACCGAACTCGCGAACGCCCTCCGCCGCGTCCTTTGAAAGAGATTTCCACGCCAAGACGCCAAGCCGCGAAGAAGAAAGAATTTTCACACAATGGGACAATGAGACAATGGAACAATGAGGGGGAGACCTTTCGCGCCGCAGGCGCAGTGTCGCCCGAAAACGGCGCTTCGCGCCGAGGCGCGGCACGCCATGGTCTCATTGTTTCATTGCGTGAACGTCTCTCTTGTTCTTTGCGCCTTGGCGTCTTGGCGTGAAGTCTCTTCTCCTTAGTGCGCGAGCAAATCCTGGGTCAACGCCTTTTCCGTGAAGCGGAACACGATCGCGGGGTCCACCTTCAGAAGCTTCTCGTCCCGGCCCTTGTAGTCGAACTGGCTGAGCAGGTGACGGATGATGTTGAGCCGCGCGATCTTCTTGCGGTTCGCCTTGACCACGAACCACGGCGCGGCGTCGTGGCTTGTGCGCATGAACATCGCGTCGCGGGCCTGCGAATAAGCATCCCATTTCTTGATCGCGGATGCGTCGATCGGACTGATCTTCCATTGTTTCAAAGGATTGCTCCGCCGGTCGGCAAGCCGCTCCTTCTGCTCGTCCTTCGAGATGTCGAGATAGTATTTGATGAGCCGCAGCCCCGCCCGCGCGAGCATCGCTTCGAAATCCGGAGCCTCGTCCAGGAAAGCCTTCGTCTGCTCCGGCGAACAAAACCCCATCACCGGCTCGACGCCAGCGCGGTTGTACCAGGAGCGGTTGAAGATCACGATCTCGCCGCCCGCAGGCAGATAGGGCACGTAACGCTGAAAGTACCAAGATGCCCGGTCGTGGTCGGTCGGTTTGCTAAGCGCCACCACCCGCGTTTCGCGCGGGCTCATATGCTCGACGATCCGCTTGATCGTACCGTCTTTGCCGGCACCATCGCGCCCCTCGATGACGATAGCGACTTTCGTCCCGTCCGCGATCACGTCGCGCTGAAACTTCACGAGTTCGATCTGCAACTGCTCCAGCAGCTTCTCGTACTCTTTGTCCGAAAGTTTTTGGTCAACCTTCGGTTTTTCCTTCGCCATCGCGTCGCCCCTTTTCGTGTCACCGTGAATTGAGCGGATTTCGAGGCAAAGAAAAAGGGGCCGCAGACGCGGCCCCTTGCTTCTTATGGGGTAGGTTTAAGCGCGGACGAGCAGGGCCTCGGCAATCTTGCCGTGAATGAAGCCGATCACGCGCGCCAGGTGCAGGGTGAAGAGGATGCCCACCATGCCGGCGACAACGAGCAGAACAAGCCCATGCGGCGTGTTGAACAGCGCGTCGAGTTCCGGATAACCGTCAAGGCGCACGACGTTCTTGCCCGTGCTGAGCTCGTAGAACGCACCCGCGATCACCGAGCCGGATGTCACACCCAGCACGACCGCAACCGTGAAATAGATGATGCCGAGTGGCAGCTGCAGGATCATGTAGATCAGCGAACCCCACGTCCGCCCATCGGTAAGCACGCGCTTGATCCGCGTCCAAATCGTCCCGCCTTCTTCTTGCGTCGGCAACCGGCGCGGCATGCGCACGCCAAGCAGCGCCTCAACGACACGCCCTTCGACCCAGCTGATCACGCGAACCGAGTACACAAAGAGCAGCGCAAACGGCACGCCGATTATCAGGATCGCAAGGCCAAGCGACAGGCTGACGCCCGTGACCGCCCAGGTGAAATAGAAAATGCCGGTCGCCAGCGACAGGAGCATGTAAATGAGCGCTCCATACGCTTGCGGATCGACAAGCACGCCGAACAAGCCGGGCCCGCTGCGCGCGGGCGCCTCGTCTTCGCGTGCTGGGAATGGGCTGATCGCTTGTTCCATGGCGATATACTCCTCGGCCGTTTCGTGTGGCGTTCCATAGGTTTCGATAATGCGTGCAAGCAGGACAGCTTCGCTTTCGTCCGGCGCTTCCGCCTGCTCGCCGCGCAAGTACTCTTCTGCATCGGCCAACGCGTCCTGAATCAACGCAGGCGGTTGGCCCCTCAAACAAACTCTGAGCTGATCGAGATAGTCTTTGATGCTCTGCGGCGGCACGGTGCCGGCTTTGTTGCCTTCAGCCATGCGCGCCTCCCGGTTCGACGAGATTATCGACGAAGCCGCGCAAGTCCGCCCACACGACACGCCACGTATCCAACGCTTCGCGTCCGAGATCTGAGATCGCGTAATAGCGCCGCGGCGGTCCCGACATCGAAACTTCGACGCGGCTTGAGAGAAGGCCTGCAGCATGCAGCGAACGCAGCACCGGATAGATCGCGCCTTGCTTCAAGAACGATGCGCCGCCTGCTTTGGCGCCGATCTCCTTGGCGATCTGGTACCCGTACATTTCGTCCCCCGTTCGCTCCAGCAACGCCAGAAGCACCATAGCGGCGATGCCGCTATGCAGTTCCTTGCGGAACTTCTTTACGTGTGCTTCGGCAGACGTCACTGCGCCCTCCCGCTGGGTCGCTTGGGCGCCGCGATCCTCGGCGTTTTGGTATCGGTATCATGGAGACGCATATAGTGGGAAGCTCGTACTAGTCAAGCGATGGGACGAGGTTAATCAACGGAATCCCTACCAGTCACGGAATCGTGGCCGGTTCGCCACCGTGGACAGACAATTGGTTGGGGAAGAAGCCCCTCGATTGACGCCCAGTGCATGACGGCTAGCCTGCGTGGCAGTCTGTGCCGGCGATCTGGGGGGATTGAGCGTGCGCCGTCGTTACTTGAGCCCGGTGTTTGCGGGGGCGACCGCTTTGTGTCTGCTTGGCAGTTGGACCGAGGCGTCCGCGCAAGGCATGCCGATCGCCCAGCCCCCGGTGCTTCAGCCGCCGCCGCCGCCCGCACCACCGCCGCCCGTCGTCCCGTCACCCGATCAACCACCGGCGGCGCAGCCGCAAGCAACGCCGGGTCCGGCCCTCGCCGTCAATACCACGACCGGCTATCGCGTGTTACGCGATGCGTGGAGCGACGCCGACGAGCGCGGCTATTCCGAATTCATCACGGCGCTCGGCAATGCGCCGTGCCGCACGACCGATCAATGCCTGAAAAGTTCGGCCAATCCGTTCGCGCGCACCGATCGCCCCGGCGTCTACTTCGCGTCCGACTGTGCCGACCTGCCGTACTTCTTGCGCGCCTACTACGCGTGGAAGCGCGGCCTGCCGTTTTCCTACATCTCAGCCGTCAGCCCGCGCGGCCACACACGCGACATCCGCTACACATCGAGCGGCAACGAAATCGCGAGCCGCCGCGACATCACGACAGGCTCGATCAACGGCCTCGACTTGCTGGTCAATCTGCGCAACACGATCTCCTCCGCGATGTACCGCCTGCATCCGGACATGGAAGGGACCGACCTTTATCCCATCCGCCTCGACCGCAAGGCCCTCAAGCCCGGGTCCGTGCTCTACGATCCGAACGGCCACCTCGCGGTGGTCTATCGCATCGAAGACGACGGCCGCATCCTTTACATGGATGCTCACCCCGACAATTCGCTGACACGCGGCACCTATGGCCGCAAGTTCGTGCGCTCGTCGCCCGGCATGGGCTCTGGCTTCAAGAACTGGCGCCCTGCGCGGCTGGTGAACGCAACGAAGACCGCGGAAGGCGTCTATCTCGGCGGCGCCGTCATCTTCGCCAAGAATGCGGAGTTGCCGGATTACTCGGCCGAGCAATTCTTCGGCAACGTCGCCCGTCCGGAAAGCGACCGGCAATGGGCCAGTGGGGTGTTCCTGCTCGACGGTCAGCCGGTCGACTACTACGACTATCTGCGCGCCAAGATGGGTGGCGGCTCGCTCGCTTATGAGCCCGTGCAAGAGCTGCGCAACATGATGCGCGCGAACTGCGAGGACATCAAATACCGGGCCGAAGCCGTGGACCTCGCGGTGATACGCGGCATCCATTTGAAGGCGCAGCCCTCGCGCCTGCCGCAAAACATCTATGGCACCGAGGGCGAGTGGGAAGAGTTCTCGTCGCCCTCGCGCGATGCGCGTTTGAAAACGTCGTTCAAGGAACTGCGCGATCAAGTGCAGCGCTTTGTCGAGTGGCACGCAGCCGGCGACAAGCGCATCCACTACCAAGGCTTTGATTTGCTGTCTGAGCTGCTTGGCGCCTACGACCAAGAAGCGGCCGCATGCTCGATCACCTACGCGCGCTCGAACGGTGCGCCGTTCGTGTTGGGCTACGAAGAAGTACGCCGCCGGATGTTCTTGCTCTCGTTCGATCCCTATCACTGCATCGAACGCCGCTGGGGCGCGACGGACCCGGCCGAACTTAGCTCCTGCCGCGACGACGGCTACAAAGCCGAGTGGTATGCAGCCGAGCAGCCCCTGCGCAACCAAATCGACCGCACCTACGACGCCCGCATGGACTTCGGCCTCGGTGAATTGAAACAAGGACCAGGCCCCGGCAAAGGCGTGGCCCAGCCGCCAGACATCGACGCTCGTGGACTGCTCACGACGCTGATCGCCCAGCGCGGCAACGCACCCCTGCCGCAACCAACAGGCTACCCAGGTGCACCGGTGGTAGCACCAGCGACGCGCTAGCTAGCGGCCGTGTTGCCTACGGCAGCAAATCGCCGAGGAAGGTGAACGCAATACCTTTGCCTTTGACAGTGAGCGTCCAGCGCTTGAAATCGATCGACGACGAGCACGAGTTACCGCCGCCGTGCAGGATCAGGGTTGCCGTCGCAAACGACCCCGCGCCCGCCGCAACGCCGCTGAGTCTCGCGAGGCCACTCAAGCGCCACTCCTTGTAGAGACTCGGACCGTTCGGCGGAGCCGGACCCAAATTCGCCCTCGGATCGACCTCAAAACGCGAGAGCGCACGCGGCGTTGCAAACTGAATGCGGCCGGCCTTGCCGGCGGGATCCACGATCTCGAACGAGACAGCGCCGCCAATGGCGGCTCGAACGCGATAGGGATCGGATGAAGGGTTCACCACCCCTAAAACGTCATCCGGAAACCCCGGGCCGCTGTAGAGCACGGCCCTCGGCGCAAAGCGCATCAGTCCAAGCTCGCCCAACACATAGCTATCCATCGGACCGTTCGTCTCGAACCGTTGCCCGGGGTCCGTGCAGCAGGCACAAGCCTGCGCCGCGTCGGTTTGGACGAGCAGCGCACCCGCAATCGTCAGCGCGGACACGGTCGCGCGCTTGAAGAAGATCATGCGTGGATCCTTTTGGTGAGAGGCTACCGCGCCGTGGCGCCGTACGGCATCGGGCCTTCGTTCTCCGCGATCGGCACGTTGTCGGGCGCAACCGGCGCCTTGTACTGATCGAACTCCGGCACCTCGTCGAGCGTCACGAACTGGAAGCCCTCGGTCACGAGCTTCGGCAGCAAGGTGCCGAGCATCCAAAGCGAACGCTCGCGGATGTCGTGCATGAGAACCACGCCGCCACGCTTGCGCTTAATCTCGCGCAAATAGCCTTGCCCGCATTCGTCCGCCGACAGGTCGTGCGACCAGCAATCCCAATCCGCCGCCGCGCGCAGGTTTCCGTTATCGTCATAGGAGATATCGCCGCCAATATCCCAATAGATCGGCCCGACATACTTCTGCAGCACGGGATCGCGGTTCAGAAACTCCGCATGGACGCGCCGCCACACGCCGTACGGGGCACGGAAATAAAGCCCTTGGTTCGGCCGCAAATAGGGTGAGATCGCAGCCTGCGTGTTGCCGATCTGCGTGATCAGAAGTTCCGGGTTGCTGGCATAGCGCTTGCCGAGGCGCGCATGCGTGAACGAATGGTTCGCAATCACATGCCCTTCGCGCATCATCCGTTCCATGACGGCCGGGTGTTGACGCACGCGTGCACCGACGACGAAGAAGGTGGCGCGCACTTGATTGCGGGCAAGCGTATCGAGCAACTCGTTCGTGAAATGCGAGGGGCCGTCGTCGAATGTGAGCGCCAGCTTATGCGTGCCGACAAGGCCTGAGCGGTAGATGTTCGTGGGCTGGAAGTATGCGTTTGCAGGCTCGATCTGCGACGGCGGAAGCGTCACGAAAGCAAGCACGAGCACGACCGTGGCAACGGCCGTTGCAACGAACGACAATGCCTTGAAGAGCATTTCGTTTCCTTCCCCAGTCCCAGCAGCCGCCAGTGTCGCCGTAAGGTCGCGCCACACTCAAGTGGAAGTTAATCTTGCTGCACGTGCACCGGTGGACCGCTTTGAAAACCCGCCGAAAACTGCCAAGGTAACCGTCAATGACAGACTGCCGCACAAACCAAAGGGTTGCACGATGAAGACGGATGGGCGCCGGGAAAGCGAAAACGTCGAGGACCGGCGCGGGCAGGGTGGCCGGATGCCGATGGGCCGCGCCGGCGTCGGCGGCTTAGGGCTGATCGCGATCGTGGTTCTTTCGCTGATTTTCGGCGTCGACCCGCGGCAGCTCTTGGGTCAGCTGGAAGAGCAACAACCGGGCGCCGAAACCGCTCCCGGCCAGCCATATCAGGAGAGCGCCGAAGAAGCCAAACGCAGCGCCTTCATCAAGGTCGTCCTCGCCGACACCGAAGACGTTTGGACGGAGATCTTCAAGAGCTCCGGCAGCGCGTACGAGAAGCCGACGCTCGTGTTGTTCTCGGGCATCGTGCAATCGGATTGCGGCGTCGCGCAAAGCGCAGCTGGGCCGTTCTATTGCCCGCGCGATCACAAGGTCTATCTCGACCTCTCGTTCTACGACGAAATGGCGACCAAGCTCGGCGCAGGCGGCGACTTCGCGTTCGCCTATGTCGTGGCGCACGAAGTAGGCCACCACGTTCAAACGCTGCTCGGCACCTCGGCGAAAGTCCAAGCCATGCGCCAACAGGCGAGCGAAGAAGAAAGCAACGCGCTCTCCGTGAAGCTCGAACTTCAAGCCGACTGCCTCGCGGGCGTCTGGGCCAGCCACACCGAAAAGCAGAAACACGTGCTCGAACAAGGCGACATCGAAGAGGCGATGGGCGCGGCCGCAGCTGTTGGCGACGATCGCTTGCAGAAAGCCGCGCAGGGCTATGTTGTCCCCGAAAGCTTCACCCACGGTTCAGCGGCTCAGCGCGCGAAGTGGTTCCGCCAGGGGCTGCAGACCGGCGACGCAAACCAGTGCGACACGTTTGGGGCAACCGAGCTCTGAGTCTGTTCCCGTGTGCAGTCGCCCCGGTCGCACAATTGTGAGGGGAATTGCGGTTGTTTTGCGCAGAACTGCGCAAGAAAACTTGATGCGGCCTTAAGCGGCAGCCTTGTAAGGTGCCCGCCTCTGGCACCATCTATGTTGTTCAAATTCCCAACCTGTTCCTAAGGGGGCTATCTCATGTGGTCTTGGTTCTTGGCGCGTCTCGGCGGCATTTTTAACCGCATCGCCTCGATCATCATTTTCTTGGTTCTGCTCGTCGCGGTCTTCAGTGTGATCGGCATCTTCACCCAGCCGAAGCTGCCGGGCGAAATGGTGCTGACGCTCGACATGCGCAACGGGCTGCCCGATGCGCGGCCGAACAACCCGTTCATGGACCAAGGCCGCGTTGCCTCCGTGATCGACGCTGTGGCGGCGCTCGCCAAAGCCGAAACCGACGACCGCGTGAAGGGCCTGTTCCTCCGCGTTGGCGGCGGCGGCATCTCCAGCGCTCAGGCGCAGGAAATCCGCGATGCGCTGAAGGCGTTCCGCGCCAAAGGCAAATTCGTCATCGCCCACGCTCAAGCGTTCTATTCCGGCGGGATGGGCGACTACCTGCTCGCCTCCGCAGCTGATGAGATCTGGCTCCAGCCGGTAAGCTCGATGAACACGACCGGCGTCTCGACGACGTCGGCATTCTTGCGCACTCTCCTCGACAAGATTTCGGCAAAGCCCGAATTCACGCAGCGTTATGAGTACAAGAACGCCGCGAACATGTTCACCGAGAAGGACTTCACGCCGGCTCACCGCGAGGCGAGCTATCGCTTGATCGAATCCGTGTTCGAATCGTCGACGGCGGCGATCGCCGGCGACCGCAAGAAGACGCGCGAAGAAGTCGTAGCGCTGATCAACGGCGCGCCGTACCTCACGCAAGAAGCGATCGACAAGAAGCTGATTGACAAGCAAGGCTACGACGATGAAGCCGAGGACGCGGCGCTGGCAAAGGCCGGCGGCAAGGCTGAACTGAAGACGCTGACCGAGTACTTCAAACTCGCTGGCAGCCCGTGGGAAGGCTACGGCCGTCCGACGATTGCGTTCATTCAGGGTGAAGGCCAGATCAACGACGGCGAATCGCAAGGTGGCTTCAGCGGCGATTCGTCGATGGGTGGCGACACCGTATCGAAGGCGTTCCGCGACGCGACCGACGACGACAACGTTAAGGCGATCCTGTTCCGCGTCAACTCGCCGGGCGGTTCAGCAATCGCTTCGGACCAAATTCTGCAAGCGATCCGCAAGGCCCAGAAAGCCGGCAAGAAGGTCGTGGTCAGCATGGGCGACGTGGCGGCTTCGGGCGGCTACTACGTGGCGCTGTCGGCCGACAAGATCTACGCGCATGAAACGACGATCACCGGTTCGATCGGCGTGCTCTCGGGCAAGATCGTAAAGGGCGGCACATGGGCGTTGCTCGGCGACGATCTGAAATCGCTCGGCGTCGGAACGAACGCGCTGATGGATTCGGCGACGCAGCCGTTCACGCCGGAACAGTGGGCGACGTTCAACAAGGGCGTCGACCAGATCTACGAAGACTTCACCGCCAAGGTTGCGCAAGGCCGCAAGATGGACGTGGCCAAAGTGCGTGAGATCGCCAAGGGCCGGGTTTGGACCGGCGCCGACGCGAAGCCGCGCGGCCTGGTCGACGAGTTCGGCGGCTTCCGTGCGGCGCTTGAGGCGACGAAGGCGCTGGCGGGTATCCCGGCCGATGCGGAGATCAACCTGAAGCGCATGCCGAAGTCGAAGAACCCGTTTGAGGAAATTGCCGACGCGTTCGGTACGTCGGCCGAGGTTGTTCGCACCGTCGCGATCCTGGGCAAGGTGATGGAGAACGAGTCCGTGGCTGAGTTCTTCGGCATCGTCGCCGATGACAGCAAGGTCCAAGGTCCGCAGCTCCGGCTGCCGCAGCAAAAGACCCGCTAAAACCTAGCGGCCAAAGTTAAGAAGGGCGTGGGGCCGTTAAGGCCTCACGCCCTTGCCTTTTGCGAGACCTCGCGCCAGCCGCTAAAAGCCTCCCCATGGACGAAGCACTTCGCCGCAAACAAACGATCGAAGCGGGCCAAACCGATATCGCCCGCTGGTCCGATCCGAAACAGCTGGAACCGGCGTGGGAGGCCCGCGCGGCCACCGCGGCCGCGTTCGTGCCCGCAGGCACGCACGTGCTCGACATCGGTTGCGGCGCGATGGCGCTCGAGCGTCACCTGCCGTTCGGTGCGACGTACCAGCCCTGCGATATCGTCGCCCGCGACGCCCGCACGATCGTCGCCGACTTGAACGCAGACGGCGCGCCGCTCGACGCTGTCGCCAGGGCTGACCTCGTGACGATGCTGGGGGTATGGGAATACATCTACGACCCCGGCAAACTCTTCGCGGCGTTCGCCGGCACCGGCAAATCGATCCTTTGCAGCTATTGCGACGCCGCGCTGACGCCCGACGTCGAACGCCGCCGGACGCTGGGTTGGGTCAACGACTTCACGCTGGCGCAGTTCATCGAGATTGCGCGCGCGCAAGGCTATCAAGCCACGCTCACCCGCCAGATCGA
>JANNEL010000044.1:0-4512 GCA_031378595.1 Alphaproteobacteria bacterium | reverse complement strand
GTTTCATTGCAACGGCTGGTGCTTCACGTGGACGATTTCGGTCGTGGCCGGCACACATGTCTGCCTCAGGCGCGTGACGGCTGCGAACATGTTCGACGCGTGCGCACGTTATGGTGTGACCCATATGTGCGGCGCGCCGATCGTGATGGGGATGCTGGTCAATGCGGACGAGGCCGAGCGCCGGGCACTGAAGACCCGCGTTGAGTTCATGACGGCGGCGGCCCCTCCTCCCGCAGCGACGCTTGCCCGGATGGAGACGGCCGGGTTTCAGGTGCATCACGTTTATGGGCTCACCGAAACCTATGGTCCCGCGGTCGTGAATGCTTGGCATAGCGAGTGGGACGCATTGCCGATGGAGGAGCGCGCGAAGATCAAAGCGCGCCAGGGCGTGCGCTATCCGGTGCTGGAGGCGCTGAGCGTCAAGGACCCGGAGACGATGAAGGACGTGCCGCACGACGGCGAGACGATGGGCGAGGTCTTTTTCCGCGGCAACGTGGTGATGAAGGGGTATCTGAAGAACCCGAAGGCGAGCAAAGCTGCGTTCAAGGGCGGCTGGTTCCACTCCGGCGACCTCGGCGTTTGGCACAAGGACGGCTACATCCAGCTGAAGGACCGGTCGAAGGACATCATCATTTCGGGCGGCGAGAACATTTCTTCGATCGAGGTCGAGGACGTGTTGATGAAGCACCCGGCGGTGGGCTTGGCGGCGGTGGTCGGCAAGCAGGACGAGAAATGGGGCGAGACGCCGGTCGCTTTCGTGGAGCTCAAATCAGGCGCGAGCGCCACGCCAGACGAGATCATCGCCTTCGTGAAGAGCCAAATCGCGGGCTACAAGGTGCCGCGCACGATCGTCTTCTGCGATCTGCCGAAGACATCGACCGGTAAGATCCAGAAGTTCAAGCTTCGGGAAAAAGCGGAAGCAGCGTAGCCGTGCGCGTTTCCCGAGCGCGCCGAACGCTCAGGTTGCCTACGCACAGTTACATGTCTTCGGGTGTGGAACGGCTTAGTGGATATTGTGCCGTAGGCGTTCGATCTCTTCTTTCAGCTTAAGTTTTCGCTTTTTTAGATCGCAGAGCAGGATGTCGTCTGGAAGCGGACGATGCAATTCGTCTTGAATTTGCTCGTCCAGCTTGTGGTGCTTATCCGAAAGTTCTTGGATATGCGACTCAAGGGCCATGTAGGTAGCCTCCTTTTCAGCACACAAACTAAAACACAGAATCGGACGCTTGTCAGCGGGTTGCGCACATGAACTTACGAATAATGTCTTAATGCGGGTGCCTCGCGCGTGGACCGCTTAGTCTTTGAAAAGTAAAGCGCTTTCGCACCGCACAAGGTGCAATTCAGCGAAGACAAACCAGCGGTTCCGTGGTAGATTTCCACCTTCACGTGAAGTGCAACCAGCTCGATCGTTCGCGCCCCTCATGGGATTTTCCAAAGACGCCGACGGCGGAGAAAGTGCTGGTCTGACCGTCGTGAGCATTAGCTCTTCGACGAACGCACCTGGCACCTCCGATTCCGCCGACAAGGCGACACTCGCTAAGCTTGCCGAACTTCGTCAGGAGCATCGAACGCTCGACGAAGAGATCCAGTCGTTGATCTCGTCCGGCTCGATCGATCAGCTGCAGCTGACGCGCTACAAGAAGCGCAAGTTGATGCTGCGCGATTTGATCACGAGGCTCGAAGGCGAGATCGTTCCCGACATTATCGCGTAGGCTACTTGGCGCGTTTTACGGCGTACATCGCCTTGTCGGCGGCGGCGATTGCGGCTTCCGGATCGTCGCCCTTTGAGAACGTGTGAATGCCGTAGGCGATGGTGAGCGCGCGCATCTTGCCCTGCCACAAGAACGGTTGCGCCGTCAGGAGCTTTGCCAGCGCGCCGGCTTTCTTGTCGGCGAGCGGGAGATCGGCCTTAGGCAAGATGACGCCGAATTCGTCCCCGCCCAGCCTTCCGACGACGTCCGATTTTCGAACGTTGCCGGCGATGACCGCCGCGACATGGCGCAAGGCGGCGTCGCCTGCCGCGTGACCGTCGGTGTCGTTGATGGCTTTAAGGCTGTCGAGGTCGAAGTAGACGAGGCTCGTCGTCAGGTCGTAGCGCTCTGCGAACGTCATGATGCGCGCCATCTCGCGCACGAATGCGCGGCGGTTCAAGATCGGCAGAAGGCTGTCCTGATCGGCGACGGTTTCGAGCGACTCGAGACGTGTCCGCAGATGTCCGATCTCGGAGGTCAGCCCTGCGATCACTTCGCGAACACGGGGCGTTAGCTCCGCTTCGGGGATGCCGAGCGCGCCCGCTACGTCCTTCGTCGTTTTGCCCACGGCCTTCATCGGGCGCCTTTCATCGTGGGCCCAAGCATGCCGCACGCGCGGGGTCATCGTTAAGTGGAAAACTGCGACCAAATGCTTAATGCGGGCGGGTTTCACATCACGGGCGCCAAGGCCTATAGTCCGGCGCTTCTTTTCGACTGCGGCGCGGTTCTCAAGCGCCCGAAGGAAGCACATGGCCAAAGCGGCCACCAAAGACATCTCCAAGACAATCGATCGCGAAGGTGCCGACGTCGGCATCATCATGGGCAGCAAATCCGACTGGGCGACAATGTCCGCAACGGGCGAGACGCTGGAGAAACTCGGCGTGCGCTACGAGGTGCGCGTCGTGTCGGCGCACCGCACGCCCGACCGGCTCTATGCCTATGCGAAAGGCGCCAAGGCGCGCGGGATGAAGGTGATCATCGCGGGCGCCGGCGGGGCCGCGCATCTGCCCGGCATGACGTCGGCGATGACGACGCTGCCGGTGCTCGGCGTGCCAGTTGCTGCGACCGGGTTGAACGGTTTGGACAGTTTGCTCTCGATCGTGCAGATGCCGGGCGGCGTTCCTGTCGGGACGCTCGCGATCGGCAAGCCCGGCGCGATCAACGCGGCGCTGCTTGCGGCGGCGATCTTGGCGCTCAACGATAAGGAATTGGCGAAGCGGCTCGACGCCTATCGCGCGCGTCAGACCGCGGACGTGCCAGAGGCGCCGGTGGACGAGGATCATCCTTGAGCGTCGTTCCTCCCGGCGGGACCATCGGCATTCTTGGCGGCGGTCAACTCGGGCGCATGCTTGCGATGGCGGCAGCGCGGCTCGGCCTCAAGTCAGCGATCTATGCTCCGGAGGCGGACGCACCGGCGTTTCAAGTCTGCGACAGCCATGTCGTCGCGCCTTACGGCGACCACGATGCGCTGGTTGCGTTCGCGCGCGGCGTCGATGTCGTGACCTACGAGTTCGAGAATGTACCGGGTGATGCGGCCAGCGTGCTGAGCGGCTTGAAGTCGGTGCGGCCGAGTCCGACAGCGCTTAGCGTGATCCAAGACCGGTTCAAGGAAAAATCGTTTGCGCGCGAGCGTGGCATTGCAACGACGCCGTTTGCTTTGATCGATTCCGAGGCTTCGTTACAAGCGGCGCTGAAGAGCGTCGCCACCCCGTCCGTGCTCAAAACGGCACGCCTTGGGTATGACGGCAAGGGACAGAAGATCGTCCGCGCGAACGATCAACTTGCCGCCGCGTGGAACGAGTTGAAGCGCGTGCCTTGTATTCTTGAAGGGTTCGTCGACTTTACGCGCGAGCTTTCGGTCGTCGCGGCGCGCGGTCAAGACGGACAGGTTGCGTGCTTCGACTTGGTCGAGAACCGCCACGAGCATCATGTGCTGCGCACCACGCTGGCGCCTGCGAAAGCCGCGCAGCGGGTGAAGGCCGAGGCGGCGAAAATTGCGGCGCAGTTGCTTGAAGCGTTCGACTATGTGGGCGTGATGGCGGTCGAGATGTTCGAGACGCGCGACGGACGCCTGCTCGTCAATGAGATCGCCCCGCGCGTGCACAATTCCGGACACTGGACGATCGACGCCTGTGCGGTCAGCCAGTTCGAGCAGCACATCCGGGCGGTCGCCGGTTGGCCGCTCGGCGATCCGGCGCGGCATTCCGATGCAGTGATGACGAATTTGTTGGGCGAAGAAGCGAACGCGTGGGAGCAATACGCGCGCACGCCCTCAACCTCTGTGCATCTCTACGGCAAGTGCGAAGCGCGGCCGGGGCGCAAGATGGGGCACGTGACGCGGCTTTATCCGCTGGGACTTAGGCCTGAGAAGTAGTTCAGCGCTTCGGGTAACGCAGTGCGCCCAGGATCGTCAGTGGATTCGGCAGACCTTCGGCGAACTTCGTCACCTGAGCCTTCACCTTTTCGATTTGCATCACGTCGGCGATGCGGCGGTCGAGGAACTTCCAGGTGTCTTCGGCGCCTTCGCTGTTGTCGGCGAACCAGTAGAGCATGGTCGTCGTGAAGACGCCCGAGAGCAGCAAACGCTTGGTGTAGAAATTGAAGTCGGCGGACGTGTCACCGACGGCGCGCCAAAGAGCATCGACCGTACGATAGACTGCGGTCGCGCCGTCGATTGCGTGCTGCGGGAGCGCGAAGACGGCGGCGCCACGGCGGGCGGCTTCTTTGTGTTTCAGGACGGCTTCGACGCGCTGCCTAACCG
>JANNEL010000035.1:0-11905 GCA_031378595.1 Alphaproteobacteria bacterium | reverse complement strand
GAACCGACGGTGCTCGTCGACGTGAAGCACGACATGGATATCGTCAACAGCGAGAGCTTCGGGCCTGTCGCGCCGCTCGTGAAGGTCGACGATTTCGACGAGGCCCTGACGCTCGCCAATCGCTCGGAATACGGACTTGGCCGCGTCGATATGGGTCCGATGGCGACGCGCGGCTCGCGCGACCGGTACGAGACGATCTTGAAGCGCGCGATCGGTGCGGGGGCAAAGCCGCTGGTGGGCGGCCAACGGCCGTCGGATTTCAATAGAGGATGGTTCGTCGAGCCGACAGTCCTCGTCGACGTGAAGCCGGACTTGGAGATCGTCAACAGCGAGAGCTTCGGTCCGGTCGCTCCGCTCGTGCGCGTCCAGGATTTCGATGAGGCGCTCGCGCTTGCGAATAAGAGCGAGTACGGGCTTGGGGCGAACGTCTACACGAAGGACCTGGAAGAGGCGATGCGTGCGGTCGACGAGATCGATAGCGGCATGGTGTGGGTGAACAACCCGCTGCTCGACAACGATGCGGCCCCCTTCGGCGGGCGCAAGCGAAGCGGCATCGGGCGCGAGCTTGGGTCGGAAGGACTTGAGCAATTCCGGTCGACGAAATTCGTGGTGATCAACCCGAAGGCAACGCCGGAAGAAGCCTCGTGGTTTCCGTATGCGGATGACACCGCATTTCCCGGTAAACCCTAACCGCGTGGCGCTGTTTCATCCCGCGCTCTACGACTGGTCGAAGCCAGTCGACAGTTATTGGGAGACGCAACGCGCCTCGTTCGCCGACGTCAGCGCACCAACGCTTAGCGGCGATGAGACAGCAGATGTCGCGATCATCGGTGGCGGGTATTGCGGGTTGTCGGCGGCCTACCACCTCGCGCGCTCAGGCAGCGAGGTACGCGTCCTGGAAGCCGGCGCGATCGGCTGGGGTGCTTCCGGGCGGAACGGCGGGTTTTGCAGCGTCGGCGCGTCGTTTCTTGGCGCGGCAGAATTGGCGGCGATCTATGGCGAAGACGAAACGCTCGCGTTCTTTCGCGCGCTGGTCGATGCGGTTCGCTTGGTCGCGACGCTGGCGCATGAAGAAGGCATCGATGTCGGGCGGCAGGACGGTGGCGTTTGGACCTTTGCGCATAAGCCGAGCCGCGTGGCCGAGCTTCAGTCACATGCGGACGCGCTGTCGCGGATCGGCGTAGGTGCGCGGATCGTGCAGGCGGTGGAGTTCGGCGACGAAGCGTTCTCTTGCACCGAGCAATACGGCGCGTTGCATGAGAGCATCGGATTTGGCCTCAACCCTCTCGCCTATTGCCTTGGGCTCGCGCGTGCGGCGATCGCGCGGGGCGCGAAGGTGCATGCTCAGTCGCGCGTGACAGAGTGGCGGCGCGAAGGTGATGCTCACCGGCTCGTCACCGCCGGCGGAAGCGTGCGCGCGAAACGGGTGATCGTCGCCGCGAACGGCTGGCTTCCTGAGGAGTTGATCCCGACGCTCGCCGGGCGCGTGATGCCGGTGCTGTCCAATATCGTGACGACACGCGCGCTGAGCTCCGATGAACTGCAGCGCCAGCACTGGCGAACGGAGGCGCCGGCGTCGAACACGCGCGGGCATCTTGCCTATCTTCGGATGCTGCCGGGAAATCGGCTTTTGTTCGGCGGACGCGGCGACACGACGGGGAGCCCGGCCGGCGGAGCCGCGATGCGCTCCTTGCTTGAGCGGCGGATCGGTCAGTTGTTTCCGGCATTCGCGGGCACCGAGACGACGCATTCGTGGCGGGGCTTCATTGCGGCGACACGGCGGCTGACGCCTGCCGTCGGCGAGCTGCCGGACGATCCGAGCGTTTCGTTCGCTTTCGGTTGCCACGGCAATGGTGTCGCGTTCATGACGTGGGCGGGGCGGGAGCTTGCGAAACGGATCGCGGGAACGGCTGGGCCTTTGCCCGCCGCCATCGACGGACTGCCGGCACGCTTTCCGCTGCCAGCGCTCAGGCTTTGGCAGCTGCGCTTTATGCTTGCGCGCGCATGGGTCGAAGACGCGGTGGCGTAGTTTAGGGCTCTCCGGTCGAGGCGAAGTTCGTATAGCGCTTAAAGCCTTCGCCGAGGACGCCGTCGACACCCTTGGAAATGTCCGTGAAGTCCTTCGAGTCGTGGCCGCCGATCGCGTAGGAGAGCTTCACGTGCGAGCCGGTGCCTTTGGCTTCAAAGCTCACGATCATATGGCCGTTGACGCCCATAAACGCGAGCGGGCCGAGGCCGCCGCTGAAAACAAGGCGTGCGCCGGGATCGGCTTGTTCCACCGTCATGTGGCGAACGAAGCCGCCGCTCTTCAGCGCCTCGCACCAGCAGCCGCCTGGCTTGATGTCGACCGCGATGTTCTTGCCGTCGCCGGAGTAAGAATGCGACGCGGCGTTCCACCAGGAACCCACTTGAACGAAGGCGTCGTAGGCGGCTTTCGGCGCGGCCGTGACGTCGGCTTCGTAGGCGACCGTGAAACCGGTTGGGCTTTGGGAGGTGACGGCGGCGTGGGCTGTCGCGCAGGAGACGGCAGCGACTGTAGCAATCACGAAGCGCATGGTGATCGTCATAGTTCCCCCTTGTTCAGTTTGGCTGGCTTGCCAAGTCGTAGCTCGCGTGACGCCCGCCTTTGCCCGAAGTGGGCTTCGGCGTGGCAGCCTTCCCTCGCTTCGCGAGCGAAGGCTGGTGGGCGATGACGGGCTCGAACCGCCGACATCATCGGTGTAAACGATGCGCTCTACCAACTGAGCTAATCGCCCTTCGTTTGCGGGAATAGCAGACGCCTTACAAAAAACGAAAGGCGCGGATTTTCATCCGCGCCCTCAAAAATCCGCCAATCGGCGGAAAACTCAGTTGACCGCGTCTTTGAGCTGCTTGCCAGCGCGGAACTTCGGCTGCTTGGACGACGGAATCTTGATTTCCTCGCCCGTGCGCGGGTTGCGGCCCGTGCCAGCCTTGCGGGTCGTTACGACGAAGGTGCCGAAACCGACGAGGCGGACTTCTTCGCCGCCCTTCAGCGTGTTGGTGATGACTTCGAGTGCCGTGTCGATGATCTTCTCGGCTTCGGCTTTCGGCACGGTCGCCTTTTCAGCGACGGCCGCGACCAGATCGTTCTTGTTCATGAGTCCTCGCGGGTTTCTCGTGGGAGTGACAGAAATGGGCGGTTTTGCCCGGAACTTGGCGGCGGAATTTAGGGGTTCGCGGCCCGGTGTCAAAGAGAATCCGCAGAAATCCGGGCAAAATGCCGCTGGATAACAAGGAAAAGGCCGCCGGGTTTACCCTCGGCGGCCTATTTCTGCCTGTTTTTTGGGCGTGACTAGTGAGCGACCACGCCTTCGTGATCCTCAGCCTCCCCTTTGGCCCGATGGGGCGGCTCGTCAGCCGGCTCTTCCCATTTGATCGGAACGGGCGCGCGAACCAGCGCTTTTGCCAGCACATCATCCACGGTTGCGACCGGAACGATGTTTAACGCTTTGAGGACGTTGTCAGGAATATCCGCGAGGTCCTTTTCGTTTTCTGCCGGGATCAACACGGTCTTGATGCCGGCGCGGAGTGCCGCCAGCAGCTTTTCTTTCAAGCCGCCGATCGGCAGCACGCGGCCGCGTAGCGTGACCTCGCCCGTCATCGCGACGTCGCGCTTGATTGCAATACCTGTCAGGACCGACACGATCGCCGTCGTCATCGCGACACCGGCCGACGGGCCGTCTTTCGGCGTTGCACCCTCCGGCACGTGCACGTGGATGTCGCGTTTGTCGAAGGTCGGCGGCGTGATGCCGATGCTCGTCGCCCGCGAGCGGACGTACGAACGCGCGGCGTCGATCGATTCCTTCATGACGTCGCCCAGCTTACCCGTCGCCTGCATGCGGCCTTTGCCAGGCAACATAACGGCTTCGATGGTCAGCGTTTCGCCGCCGACTTCCGTCCAGGCGAGGCCGGTGACGACGCCGACGTGGTCTTCGCCCTCCAACTCGCCATAGCGGAACTTGCGAACGCCCGCGTACTTCTCGAGGTTCTTCGGCGTGACTTGGACAGACTTCGCCTTCTTCGAGACGATCTCGCGTACTGCCTTTCGGGCCAGGCCCGCCAGTTCACGTTCGAGGTTACGGACGCCGGCTTCACGCGTGTAGTAGCGCACCAGATCGAGCAAGCCCGCATCCGTGATCGACCACTCGCCCTCTTTCAAGGCGTGAGCCTCCAACTGCTTGGGCAGCAAGTGGCGCTTGGCGATTTCGACCTTTTCGTCCTCTGTGTAACCCGGGATGCGAATGATCTCCATGCGATCCATCAACGGCTGCGGCATACGTAGGCTGTTCGCCGTCGTGATGAACATGACGTCGGAGAGGTCGAAGTCGACCTCCAGGTAGTGATCCTGGAACGTCGCGTTCTGCTCCGGATCCAAGACTTCAAGCAGTGCCGACGACGGGTCGCCGCGCCAGTCTGCACCCAGCTTGTCGATCTCATCGAGCAAGAACAGCGGGTTCGCCGACTTCGCCTTCTTCATGCCCTGAATGACCTTGCCGGGCATCGAACCGATGTAGGTTCGACGGTGGCCGCGGATTTCGGCCTCGTCACGCACACCGCCGAGCGACATGCGGACGAACTCACGCCCGGTCGCCTTTGCGATCGACTTGCCGAGCGATGTCTTGCCGACGCCGGGCGGGCCGACGAGGCAAAGGATCGGACCGCGAAGTTTGCCGGCACGCTGTTGTACCGCGAGGTACTCAAGGATGCGCTCCTTGACCTTCTCGAGCCCGTAGTGATCGTCGTCGAGGACCTTTTCGGCCTCGTCCATGTCTTTTTTGATCTTGCTCTTCTTGCCCCAGGGGAGCGAGAGGATCCAATCGAGGTAGTTGCGAACCACAGTTGCCTCGGCCGACATCGGCGACATCTGGCGAAGCTTGCGCATCTCCGCCATAGCCTTGTCGTTGGCTTCCTTCGACAGCTTCGTCTTCTTGATGCGGTCTTCGAGTTCGCCGAGTTCGTCGCGCTGCTCTTCGCCTTCGCCGAGCTCCTTCTGAATCGCCTTCAGCTGCTCGTTCAAATAATACTCGCGTTGCGTCTTCTCCATTTGACGCTTCACGCGCGTGCGGATTTTGCGCTCGACCTGAAGGACGCTCATCTCGCCCTCCATGAAGCCGAACACTTTCTCCAAACGCTCCGAAACGCTGGTCGTCTCAAGCAGCGCCTGCTTGTCGGCAATCTTGACCGTGATGTGCGATGCAATCACGTCGGCCAATTTCGACGGATCGGTGATCTGCTGAACTTCGGACTGCGACTCCGGCGGAATCTTGCGGTTGAGCTTGATGTAAGCCTCAAACTGCGACGAGGCCGAGCGCGCAATGCCCTCGACTTCGCGGGGATCTTTCAGATCGTCCGGCAGGAGCTCTGCTTCGACTTGGAAGAAGTTCGCATTCGGCACGAATTTGCGGATACGAGCTCGCTGTTTGCCTTCGACGAGCACGCGCACGGTTTGGTCCGGGAGCTTCAGAAGCTGCACGACAGAGGCGAGCGTGCCGACCGTGTAAATATCGTCTTCGGTGGGCTCGTCTTGCGCAGGGTTCTTCTGCGTTACGAGCAGGATTTGCTTTTCCTCGAGACCGACGTCTTCGAGCGCACGGACCGACTTCTCGCGACCAACGAACAGCGGAACGATCTTGTGCGGGAAGACGACGATGTCACGCAACGGCAGAACAGGGTACACGCCGACTGTCTTTGCGGTGTCGTCGTCTGCGGTTTTCATATCGAACAACCTTTCAGTAGCTTTGGCGTTGCCCTTAGCGAGCGGTCTGTCGGCTCGACTCTGCGAACGCCTCAATACTTAACGAGGGAATGAAGTGGAGGCGAGATACCCTCCCTTCAAGGGGCCTGTGAAAATGCGCAGCAGAGCCTAGTCGCCCGCTACGGTTTACGATGCCGACGCCGTCTCTGAACGCTTGTCAGCGTAGATCAAGAGGGGGCGCGCCCGGCCTTCGGCCACTTCACCATTGATTACGACTTCGGTGATGCCGCGCATGCCGGGCAAATCGAACATCGTGTCGAGCAGAATGTTTTCCATAATGGAACGCAACCCACGCGCACCCGTCTTGCGGGCAATCGCCTTGCGCGAGATCGTCTTTAGCGCATCTTCGGAGAACGTGAGGGAGAGCCCCTCCATTTCAAACAACCGCTGATACTGTTTCACAAGCGCATTCTTGGGCTTCGTGAGAATCGACATCAGTGCGTCGATGTCCAAGTCCTCGAGCGTGGCCAACACAGGCAAGCGGCCGACGAATTCCGGGATCAAACCGAACTTCAAGAGATCTTCCGGCTCGATCTCGCGCAAGATGGCGCCCGTGCCGCGGTCGTCCGCAGCTTGAACGTTCGCGCCGAAACCGATCGACGAGCCCTTGCCGCGAGCGGAGATGATGCGCTCAAGACCGGCAAACGCTCCGCCGCAGACGAACAAGATGTTCGTCGTGTCGACTTGCAGGAATTCCTGTTGCGGGTGCTTGCGGCCGCCTTGCGGGGGAACGCTGGCGACCGTGCCTTCCATGATCTTCAGCAGCGCTTGCTGCACGCCTTCGCCCGACACGTCGCGCGTGATCGACGGGTTATCGGACTTGCGGCTGATCTTGTCGACTTCGTCGATGTAGACGATGCCACGCTGTGCCCGCTCGACATTGTAGTCGGCTGACTGCAGCAGTTTGAGAATGATGTTCTCGACGTCTTCACCGACGTAGCCGGCTTCGGTGAGCGTCGTCGCGTCGGCCATCGTGAACGGCACGTCAAGAATGCGCGCCAGCGTTTGCGCGAGCAGCGTCTTGCCGCAACCCGTCGGGCCGATCAGCAGGATATTCGACTTCGCGATTTCGACATCGCCATTCTTCGTCTGATGGTTCAGGCGCTTGTAGTGATTGTGGACCGCGACCGAGAGAACTTTCTTCGCGTGGTCCTGACCGATGACATAGTCGTCGAGGACTTTGCGGATGTCGGACGGGGTGGGTACGCCATCCCGGGATTTTACCAGCGAGGTTTTGTTCTCTTCACGGATGATGTCCATGCAGAGCTCGACGCATTCATCGCAGATGAATACCGTCGGACCGGCGATAAGCTTTCGAACCTCGTGTTGGCTCTTGCCGCAGAACGAGCAGTAGAGAGTGTTCTTCGAGTCACTGCCGCTCTTGCTCATTCTCTTCTCCCTCTAGGAGCCCATAGAACCGTGCCGATTCCGGCCAATTCCCGGGTATATTACCGACAAAGCTAAACGCGTGCCGAATCCCCTACGCGCCGCCCTCCAGCTCAATTCGAGCATGCTAGGCCGCCACGGATCAAGAATTCATTAATCGCGGGTGTATCGGAGAAACCGCGCAATCTGCCCGGGAAATTAGTCAGTCTTCCCGATATCTATGCCCGCAGGGCGTTTGGTGAATACCTGATCGATGAGGCCGAAGTTCTTAGCTTCCTCGGCGGTCAGGAAGTAGTCCCGATCTAGCGCCTTTTCAATCGCCTCAACCGCCTGTCCAGTATGACGGGCATAGATCTCGTTCAGGCGCCTCTTAAGCTTCACGATTTCCTGGGCATGGCGGGCGATATCCGTCGCCTGACCCTGCGCGCCGCCCGATGGTTGGTGCAGCATCACTCGCGAATTCGGCAGGGCAAAGCGCTGTCCCTTTTCGCCAGCGCAGAGCAGCAACGAGGCTGCCGAGGCGGCCTGGCCGATGCACAAGGTGGCAACCGGCGGGCGGATGTACTGCATCGTGTCGTAGATAGCGAGACCTGCCGTCACCAACCCGCCAGGCGAGTTGATGTACATCGACACCTCTTTCTTGGGGTTTTCCGCTTCGAGGAACAGCAACTGTGCCGTTACGAGCGTTGCGATCGTGTCTTCGATCGGGCCCGAAACGAACACGATCCGTTCCTTCAAGAGCCTTGAATAGATGTCATACGAGCGCTCGCCCCGCGCCGTCTGTTCGATGACGAAGGGCATGTAGTAGTTGGCGTAGGTCTCGCGGACGTCTTTCATGGAGTTGCCTCTGGCGACGCGGATGCCGCCCACTTGTGACTTAGTTCGCCTTCAGGATTTTTGCCAGGTCATCGGGGTCCTTAAAGAGGTCATCCCGACTCACCTGTTTGTCGGTGATCTTTACCTGGCCGCACAGGAAGTCGACGACCTTGTCCTCAAAAAGCGGAGCGCGGAGTTGCGCCAGCGCATCGGGATTGTTGCGGTAGATTTCCACAATTCGCTGTTCTTGTCCGGGGTATTGGCGGGCCTGCATCATCACCGCGCGGCTGAGCTCTTCTTGGGTCACCTGCACGTTATTCACGCGGCCGAACTCGGACAGCACCAAGCCTAAGCGAACGCGGCGCTCCGCAATCGCGCGGAACTCTGCCTTCAGGTCATCTTCGGTCTTGCTCTTGTCCTCATCGGCCAGGTTGCCGGATTTGATGTCCTGCTCGACCTGCGTCCAGATTTGTTTGAACTCGGCTTCCACCATGCCCATCGGCAGGTCGAAGCTGTGTGAGCCGTCGAGCGCGTCGAGCAGTGCGCGTTTCAGGTGCGCGCGGCTTGCCTGCCCGAACTGGTTCGTAAGCTGCATGCGCGCCGCATCGCGGAGCTTGTCCAGGCTGTCGAGGCCAAGCTTCGTGGCGAGGCTTTCATCGACTTCGGCTTCGATGCCGCGGCGGACTTCTTTCACGGTCACATCGAAGTCGGCGTATTTGCCCGCCAAGTTTGCTGCCGGATAGTCGGCCGGGAACGTCACGGCGACGACTTTCGCGTCGCCCGCCTTTGAGCCTTTCAGTTGCTCTTCGAAGCCCGGGATGAAGCTGCCCGATCCGATGACGAGCTCCGCGTTCTCCGCCGTGCCGCCATCGAAGGGGATCCCATCGATTTTGCCGGTGAAGTCGATCACCAGCTGATCGCCCTCTTGGGCTTGCGCGTCGTCGCCTTTCGGTTCGAACGTGCGTTGTTGCGCGGCCAGGCGCTTTAGCGACTGCAGCACGTCGTCGTCGCTGACGTCGGTCATCGGGCGCATTAGCGAGATCGATGACGCATCAACGAGCTTGAAGTCGGGCATCAGGTCGACACCCATCGTGAAGACCAGGTCTTCGGCGCCCGCGATCACCTCTTCGACCTTGCTGACGAGTTGGATCTGCGGCGACATCGCGGGACGCAGCGAACGGTCGTCGACGGCCTTCTGGCTGAATTCGGCCACGGCCTCCTGCACGATTTCGCCCATCATCGACTTGCCGAACGTCTTGCGCAGATGCGCGACCGGCACCTTGCCCGGGCGGAAGCCCTTGAGCTGAACCTGGTCTTTCATGCCTTCGAGGCGTGACAGCAGCTTCGCATCGAGGTCGCTTGCTTCCACCGTGATGCGGAATTCGCGGCGCAGGTGATCGTTGACGGTTTCTGTAATCTGCATGGCGTTTTAGTCCTGCCTCATTCGATGGCGTCGGCGTTGGAGACAAGGGAGCGCGATGGTGCGGGCGAAGGGATTTGAACCCCCACGACTTTCGTCACTGGAACCTAAATCCAGCGCGTCTACCAGTTCCGCCACGCCCGCTTTGGCCAGCGTGCGTACCCAAATCTAACGCCGGCGTGCTGCCGGGTTCCTGATGGAAAACAAGGCGCGCTCTATAGCAGGGCGATTCAGAAACTCAAAGGGCGGAAACCCCTGGTTTCTGCGCCATTTCGACGGCCTTCGGCAGCAGGTCGGGCAGGTCTTCGGCGATGAGGCCCGCTCCAGCGATTCTGCCGCAGAGACCGTGTAGGTGTGCACCGGTTCGCGCGGCATTGAATGGCGTCATGCCTTGAGCGAGTAGCCCACCAATGATGCCCGCGAGGACGTCGCCGGAACCTGCGGTCGCGAGATGGGCCGGCGCGTTCGTGTTCACGACGGTCGTGCCGTTCGGATCGGCGATGACCGTATCCGCACCTTTGAGGAGTATCACCGCCCCTGCCCTCTGCGCAGCCAAGCGTGCCGCCTCGATCTTGTTCGGCGATTGTTTGAGAAGGTTGGGAAAGATGCGTTCGAACTCGCCTTCGTGCGGAGTGAGGATGCAGCGCGACGTCAGGAGTTTGATCAACCCTTCTGGCGCATCCGCAAACGAGGTGAGGGCGTCGGCATCGAGGACGACAGAAGCAAGCGACGAGAGCGCGACGGTGACGCGATCGCGCGTCGCTTGGCCAACACCATTACCTGGCCCGATGACGACGGTGTTGAAGCGCTTGTCTTCGAGTAGCGTGTGCAAGGCTGCCGGCGAGCCGACTTCGCGTACCATGATCGAGGTTAGTGTGGCGCTGAGGACTGGAATAGCCGCAGTTTCGCCCACCACCGTCACGAGCCCCGCGCCGGCGCGAAGAGCGCCGCGCGCGGCGAGGCGAGCAGCGCCTGTGGCGCTCGCCGGTCCGCCAATGACCACGCAGTGACCGCGCCGATATTTGTGCGTCGCCGGTTCGAGCGAAGCGACGCGCAATGGCGACACGTTCTCAAGACAGACACCCTGTGGGTGGGTTGCCACGGTCGCGAGAGCTGTCAGCATACCATCCGGGATGCCGATATCGACGCAGACGATTTCGCCGCAATGACTTCGCGACGGATAGAGGACGTGGGCGGGCTTCTTGCGGAAGAACGTCACGGTGAGCGCCGCCGTCCACGGCTGGCCACCGTCGATGAACGCCCCACGGTCGCCGCAAACGCCGCTCGGCACGTCGATGGCGACTGCCGGCACGTCGGCCATCTCGATATCTTCGAAGAGTTGGCTCAACTCCGGTTCGAGGCCGCGCGAAAGACCGGCGCCGAAGACGGCGTCGACGACGAGTTCGCTGTGCACGGGTTTGTTCGGGTCGAAGCGGCGCGTCGGGCCGGTCCATTCTTTCGCCATCGCGGCGGCGTCAGGTTTCAGCGTGCCGTGATCGCCGACCGTCACTACCTCGACTTTGTGGCCGCGCGCTTGCAGGTGGCGCGCGACGACATAGCCGTCGCCGCCGTTGTTGCCGGGGCCGCAGAGCACCATCGCTTTGCATGGCGGCCAACGCTTTGCGATTTCGTTCGCAACCTTGCGGCCCGCGTTTTCCATCAGCGTAAGCGTGGAGATGCCCGACGCCGCCGCGAGGCGGTCAACCTCGGCCATCTCGGCGACGGTGAGTATCTCAGGTCCGGGCGTCCACATACGCCTTCAGATATCCGATGGGTGGCGGTCCGCCAAGCTTAGAAGCTTCTCGAGCGCGTGCGCGGCTTGCAAAACGCGCGCGTCGTCGCCGTGGCGGCCGACGATTTGGATGCCGATCGGCAGGCCGTCCGCGGTGAAACCGCAGGGCACGCTCGCGGCCGGTTGCTGGGTGAGGTTGAACGGATAGGTGAATGGGGTCCACTCCATCCACATTGCGCCGTTCGGGTCGTAGGGCGTGACAAACGGCGTGTCGAACGGTGGCACGGCGATCATGGGTGTTACGAGGAAATCGTAGTCTTGCATGAATGCTTTGAAGCCTGCGCCGTAGGCCGCGCGTTCGGCTGTTGCTTGCTGGAACTCTTTGCGCGTGATTGCGCGCGACTCTTCGACGAGGAGGCGCAGGTTCGGGTCGATCAGTTCGAGCTTTTCTTCCGTGTAGTCGCCGAGCGGGAAGCCTGCGCCGGATGCGTAAAGCGTTTTGAAGAATGACGACGGGTCGCCGCCAGGTGGATCGGCATCGGTCACTTGCGCGCCGAGTTCGGCGAAGCGTCTTGCGACCGACGCAACGGTTGCTTCCACTTCGGCATCGACGCGTTCGACCCAGCCGAGGCGCGGGCTGAAGGCGATCTTGGCACCGCGCAGGCTTTTGTCGAGGTTCCAGGAGAAGTCGACTTGCGCGAACGGCTGTTGGTACCAGTCGCGCGCGTCGGGTTCGGCGATGACGTTCAGGAACAGCGCGCTGTCGGCGACGGAG
>JANNEL010000001.1:0-6475 GCA_031378595.1 Alphaproteobacteria bacterium | reverse complement strand
CAGCCCGAACAACTGCGCACGCGCCTCAAAGCGTCGATCGACGACATCCTGAAAGCGCGCGCCGGCATCACCGAAGACCGCCTCGCGCAAGAGATCGCGCTGCTCCTCGTCAAAGCCGACGTGCGCGAGGAAATCGACCGCCTGAAATCACACCTCACGCAAGCCCGCGCGCTGTTCGCGGAAACCGGCGCTCAAGGCCGCCGCCTCGACTTCCTGGCGCAGGAACTCAACCGCGAAGCCAACACGCTCTGCTCGAAATCGTCGGACATCCAGCTCACGCGCACCGGCCTCGAGCTGAAAGCGACGATCGATCAGCTGCGCGAACAGGTGCAAAACGTCGAATGACCCTGACCACGATCAAGCGCCGCGGCATGATGCTGGTCCTGTCCTCGCCGTCTGGCGCGGGTAAAACGACGCTCGCCAAGCGCCTGCTTGAGACGGACGCTAACTTCACGTTGTGGGTCTGGGTGACGCCGCGCGCGACGCGCCCGACCGAAGTCCACGGCCAGGACTACTATTTCATCTCGCCGGCGGCCTTCAAGGCGAAGGTCGACCGCGGCGAACTGTTGGAGCACGCGACGGTCTTCGGCCACAGCTACGGCACCCCGCGCGAGCCGGTGGAAGAAGCGCTCGCCCAAGGCCTCGACGTGCTGTTCGACATCGACTGGCAAGGCACGCAGCAGCTGAAGGAAAAATCGCGCGAAGACGTGGTCTCGATTTTCATCCTGCCGCCCTCGCGCTTGGAGCTTGAGCGCCGCCTCAAATCCCGCTCGCTGGACACGCCCGAAGTCGTGGCCCAACGCATGGCCAAGGCAAACGACGAGATCAGCCACTGGGCCGAATACGACTACGTGATCATCAACGACGATATCCAAGCCGCCGAAACGAAGATCGCGTTCGTGGTCGAGGCTGAGCGCTTCAAGCGCCTCCGCCAAACCGGCCTCTCAAGCTTCGTGCGCGGTCTGACGGCCTAACGCGCGGGCCAGTGCGGCAAATCCTTCGACCGAGATCTCCTCAGCCCGCGCCGTCGGGTCGAGCCCGGCTTCCGCGATCAACGCATCGCTGAACGGCCCTAGCGACTTCAAGCTCGAGCGCAGCATCTTGCGCCGCTGCCCGAACGCCGCCGCCGTTGCGCGCTCCAGAAGGGCAGGGGAGGCCTCGCCGCGCGGCTGAGCCAACAGGTCGAAGCGCACAACGCTGGATGTGATCTTCGGTGGTGGCGTGAACGCCGACCGATGCACGTCGAACAAGATGCGCGGGCTCATGCGCCACTGGCTGATCACCGAAAGCCGCCCATAGGCATGCCCGCCGGGTTTGGCGACAATGCGTTCGGCAACCTCGCGCTGAAACATCAAGGTGAGCCCGTCGAACCACGGCGGCCAGGGCGACGGCGTCACCCACTTCACGAGCAGCGCGGTCGCGACATTGTAGGGCAGGTTCGCTACCACCAGCGCCCGCGTGCCCTCGACAAGCGCCGCCTCGTTCGCCTCAAGGGCATCGCCGGAGACAACCGTGAGCCGCCCATCGAACGCACGGCCGATATCCTCAAGCGCCGGCAGACACCGCGCATCCCGCTCGATCGCAACGACGCGTGCCGCACCCTCGGCGAGCAGCGCGCGCGTCAACCCGCCGGGTCCCGGGCCAACCTCGATCACCGTCCGCCCGAGAAGCGGTCCTGCCTCGCGCGCGATGCGCCGCGTCAGGTTCAAATCGAAGAGGAAGTTCTGCCCCAGCGC
Organism: Alphaproteobacteria bacterium; assembly: GCA_031378595.1. Taxonomy (GTDB): domain Bacteria; phylum Pseudomonadota; class Alphaproteobacteria; order Micropepsales; family Micropepsaceae; genus SZUA-430. The sequence continues at coordinate 4,739 of JANNEL010000001.1, read as the reverse complement.
CTTGCGCGCACTCAGGCCCAGTTGCGCAATCACCTCGCGAAGGGGTGGCAGGCCGTCGCCGCCACTCATCCGCGTCTGGCGCGCTGGTTTGCAAGCCGTTCGGCAAGGCGCAACGCGGCGAGCAAACTCGACGGGTCTGCCTTGTCTTGCCCTGCGATATCGAACGCCGTGCCGTGATCGGGCGATGTGCGCACGATCGGCAGCCCCAACGTCACGTTCACCCCGCCGGCAAAGTCGAGCGTCTTGAGCGGGATCAGCGCTTGATCGTGATACATGCAGATCACGGCGTCATAGCGCGCACGCGCCGTCGCATGAAACAGCGTGTCGGCGGGCATCGGTCCCTTGACGTCAATCCCGCGCTTCTGAAGCGCGGCGACAGCAGGCGCAATCACTGTCTGCTCCTCGTGCCCCAAGGCGCCGCTCTCGCCCGCGTGCGGGTTCAACGCGGCGACGGCAAGCCTGGGTGCGGCGATCCCGAAGTCCCGCTTCAGCGCCTCATGCGCCGTAGCAGCAGCGGCAACGATCGCTTCCGTCGTCAGCGCACGGCAAGCATCGGCCAGCGAGAGGTGCACTGTCACAGGTACGACGCGCAAACCCTCGATCGCCAGCATCATCACCGGTGTAGCACCGCCACACAGCTCGGCCAGATATTCCGTATGCCCCGGAAACTTGAACCCGGCGCCATAGAGCGTCGCCTTGTGGATGGGGTTCGTCACGACGCCGGAGGCCTCGCCGCCGAGCGCCAACGCCGCCGCGCGCTCGATAGACGCAACAACGGCCTTCGCGTTGCGCGCGTCTGGAGTAGCGGGGGACGGCTTCGCCGCAAGCCGCACCGGCAAGACCGGCAGGCCTTCGAAGAAGCGCTTGCCCGCTTCGGCCAGGGACCCGACTTCGACGACGTGGACGTGGCTTTTCGTGCGATGCGCTTCTGCGCGCAGCCAATCCGGATCACCGATAACGCAATATTCCGGGACCGGCCGCCCGTCGGGTGCATGCCAGGATTTGATCGCAATTTCGCCCGCAATACCGGCGGGCTCGCCCATGGTGACTGCCAGCGGCCGGGTAGCGTCGGCCATTGGCGTTCTAGTTGTCCCGCATCTCGATCGTGGCGTCACGACGCAGGTCGCGCAGATAGCGCCGCGCCAACATCGAGAGTTCCTGGTTGAACAGGCGGTTCTCGATACTTTCCTTGGTCACTTCTTCAGCCTTGACTGTCTTTGGCCCACCGCCGGTCTGCATCCCGGGCGCAGGCACCATGCCGCCGGAGCAGATGACGAAAAGTTCCACACCGCTTGCGCCGCGCAGTGGAGGTGTCGCGCGGCCGTTGGGCGTCTGCTCCAAGATTTTGATGAACTGGGGCGCCATGTCCTTGACCGTGATCGAACCCAGCATGTCGAACGCCGCACCGCGCGACTTGGCGACGGCACCGGCGGTCGAACAACCGTTGACCGAACGATAGAGATCGACCGCCAACGATTTCGCCTGCTCTTGCTTTGCTTTCGATGCGCCGTCGGAAAGCGGTATCGAAATTCGCCCGAGCTGCAACACCCCCTTCATTTTTTGAGCCGCTTGAGGCTTTTCCGGCGCCGCATCCGGGATCGCAACTTTCGAGTCCTTCGACAGCTTCTTTTCGCGCAGGCCAAGCACGTAATAGCCGCCGGTCGCGCGGATCGGCTCCGAAATGCCGCCGGGCGACATCTTGCGCAGGACCTCCGCGACCGGCGCCTGCACATCGCCTTCGCCGATCCACCCGATGTCGCCGCCGTTCGAGCGCGACGAGGACTGGCTGAATTGTCGCGCAATCGCCGAGAATGTCGCGCCGCTGCGCAAATTCCCAAGGATGCTCTGAATGTTTTTCTTCGCTTGCTCTTCGGCTTCCGGAACGTCGACCGCGACGAAAATCTCGGAAACCAAATACTGAGTCTGCGACGCCGCCGTCATGGCCTGCTGATAAGCGGCATCGACTTCGTCGTCCGACACCGTCACGCGCGGCGCAAGGCGCCCCTGGATCAGCTTCTGCCAAGCAAGGTCGGCCTTCAGCTGGGTTTGCAGCGTAGCGCGCGCGATGCCGTTGTCGTCCAGCATCTTGTTGATTGCGTCGGTGGTCGTTTGGTTCTGCTGCGCGATGCGCTTGAAGTTCTTGTCGAGATCGTCGGCCGTGATCTTGACGTTGGCCTTCTGCGCTTCCTGCAATTGCAAAAGCTCGTCGACAAGCTGGCGCAGCACCTGCGGCCGCAGGCGCTTGGCGGCGTCGGCGCCCTGAGCGTTCGACGTGATCATGACCAGCTTGACGCGCTGATCCAAATCGTAGGTCGAAATGATGATGTCGTTCACCACCGCGGCGGCGCGCATTGTGCGCGGCTCTTGCGTGGCACCGGCAGCGCTGGAGTGATCGCCGGAAACGGCGAGCAACGCCGCGACGCAAAACGCGATGGCGCCGGCAAATCGAGGGATGGGAAACGGCGAACGACGAGACATCGCAAAAATCCGCGAAACGAGAGCGACTGGTAACGGGGCACGGCACGGCGCAGAACGACTCAACCGCGCGGGCCCGTCACAACGTCCGGGAGAATAACCACTTCTTGAGGCGGATCAATGGTGGTTACGCCAGGACGGCAACGCCGATTCCGACCTCAATTCACGCCTTTCAGGCGGAACGTGAACAAGAACGACGAAGAAGGCTCGATGTCGCGGTCGCGGGTGAAGCGGCGACGGAAGTCCAAGCCGAATTCCGCGCAGTCGTCCTCATAGGAAAAGCCGAACTTGCTTTCGATCATCTGCTCGTCGGCAAGGTCGCGCCGGCCCGATGCGCGCAGCCAAATGTGCTCGATCGTGCGCAGGCGGCCCTCAAGCGAAATTTCCTCGCGTTGGAGCGGCGTCGAAGGATCCGGTTCCAGCAGCAGGTAGCCCGCCTTGAACGAGTACCAATCTATATCGAACGCCTCGGCGTAGATTTCGTTGCGTTCGTAGCGCAGCGCGCTCTGGTCGATTCGGAAGCGGTGCACCAGGCGGATGTTGCTGTCCGGTTGAATGGTCAAGCGGCCGACAAAGTCGGACTGCTGGTTGCGCAAACCCGATTGCTCTGTAAACGCGTCGTCCTCGTGGAAACGGTAGCTTTGGCCGACGATCGCCTCGACGAAGCCCTCATCGAAATACGCGGCGGCGCGGAAGCCCACATTCACCCGCGGCCCCGTTTCCCAACGGTCGAGGCCCGGGAATTTGTTGTACGAGAACAGGTTCGTTTCATCGAATTCGAACGCGGCGCTGTCTTCGTTCGGAATCTCGTCCGGATTGCCGCCATAGGGCGCGCCGATCAATTGCACGATCGGTTCGATCACCTGCTTCCAACCCCAATCGGTGCGCACCATCGGGTACCGCCACTCGAGGCCCGCCCACGGCAAGAAGCGCCCGACCGTCTGCTCGTCCGTGCCGCTCACGCCCGTATCGGTCACGTGATAACCGTCGGCCCGCAAGTTCGCGAAGAACGTGAACAGGTGCCCGCCGGTCGTCGTCACGGGCAGCTTCCACGATGCCGTCGACGATACGCGCGCGGTGTCGCGTCCCTCGCCCCGGTGCAGATAGAGCGCGTTGCCGACAAGCTGGAACCGCCCGCCGAGCACGGTCTCGTCCGGCACGTATTCAAGTTCGACAAGCGGCAGCACCAAGGGCGTCGTTCCGGGATCGTCCGTCTCGCGCAGACCTTGGAAGTACCAGCCGTTGACTGCGGCATACGAACGGCCGTCGATGCCCTCGATGAACAGATTGTTGACCAACCGGTCCTTCGACGAAATGTCGTAGCGCTTCAGATACGTGTCGTTCGACGTCACTTCCGCGTCGTAACCCCAGCGCCAAACATCGTCGATATCGAACCGGCCTTTGCCGAACACGTGGCCCTGCAACGTCTCGTCGCCAACCTCCACGCCGAAGCGGTTGCGCGGTTGGCCGTACCGGCCGCTAGCTTGAATGTTGTACTGGCCATCGGTCACGCGCTGGCGCCACTCGCCCTTGAGCAGCGGACCGTCGTTCTCCGTATACTCGGGCGACAGCAACAGATCGTAGCTCGGGTCCAGCGCGAAGAAGTAAGGCACTTCGACGAAATACCCGATGTCCGACGAATGGCCGACATTGGGCACCAGGAAGCCAGACGCACGCGGCGCCTCCGGATCGGAGTGCGAGAAGTACGGCAAATAGGCAATCGGCACGCCGAACACTTCGAAGAAGGCATCTTCGTATTCGACGCGCGCCTTGGCTTGATTGTAGATCACACGGAACGCTTTGATCTGCCACGTCGGCGCTTTGTTGGGATCTTCTTTGCATGGTGCGCAAGTCGTGTACGCCGCCTTCTCCAGCGTCATCATGTTGCCGCCGGTGCGCGTCGCGCGCGCCGCCGCTAAACGGCCGCGGCCGGCGATGACGACGTTCATGCTCTCGATGATACCTTCGCGCATGTCGTCCGTGACTTCCATGCGGCTGCCGGTCAGCGTGGTGCCGTTCGCCTCGCGGATCGTCGCGTTCCCTTCGGCGATGACGGTGCGCGATTGCTGATTGTACACAAGCTTGTCGGCGAGCAGCGTGCGCGGACCGTACGAGACCTCGACGTTGCCTTCGGCCGTCACGACGCTGGTGTTCGCGTCATAGGTCATCTTATCGGCGCGGATGAGTACTTCTTGCTTCTTCTCGCCGCTCTGATCGCTCGCCTGCGGCTCTTGCGCGGTGGCGACGGGTTCGGCAGCGAGACG
>JANNEL010000723.1:0-5532 GCA_031378595.1 Alphaproteobacteria bacterium | reverse complement strand
CTTGCCGCAGGCAATCGCGATGAAGCGCGCCGCGGCGCTGCCAGCGTTTGTAGAGGGCGTCGGCGTATTCGGCGGTGCGCGGGCTTTCGCGGGCGAATTGCACTTCGAGTTCGCGAAATTCTTCGATGCCGGCTTGGCGCGCCGTTTCCTTGATCCGCTCGGGATCGCCGACGAGGATTGCTTTGCCGAGGCCGGAGGCTTGGTACGAAAGCGCCGCGCGGATCACGGCTTCTTCTTCACCCTCGGCGAAGACGACGCGTTTCGGCTGCATGCGGACGCGGGCGACGACGCGTTGGACGATCGAGGCGACGGGGTCGAGGCGCGAGGCGAGTTCGTTCGAATAACGGTCGAGGTCGGCGATCGGCTTGCGGGCAACGCCAGAGGCCATCGCGGCTTTGGCAACAGCCACCGGAACGCGCGAGATCAGGCGCGGGTCGAACGGCACGGGGATGATGTAGTCGGGGCCGAATTTCGGGCGGCTTCCAAGATAGGCGGCAGCCACTTCGTCGGGAACGTCTTCGCGGGCGAGTTCGGCGAGCGCATTTACGGCGGCGATCTTCATCTCATCGTTGATCGTGCGAGCGCGCACGTCGAGCGCGCCACGGAAGATGTAGGGAAAGCCCAGAACGTTGTTGACCTGGTTCGCGTAGTCCGAGCGGCCGGTGGCGATGATCGCGTCGCTGCGCACGGCGCGCACATCTTCGGGCGTGATTTCGGGGTCCGGGTTGGCGCAGGCGAAGATCAACGGTTTTGGCGCCATTGATTTGACCATTGCTTGTGTCATTGCGCCAGCGACGGAGAGGCCCAAGAACACGTCGGCGCCTTCCAACGCCTCAGACAGCGTGCGCGCCTTGGTCGTGACGGCGTGTGCCGACTTCCACTGGTTCATGCCTTCGGTGCGACCTTTGTAGATCACGCCTTTGGTGTCGCAGAGGATCGCGTTTTCGTTCGGCATGCCCATGGCCTTGATGAGTTCAAGGCATGCGATGCCCGCAGAGCCCGCGCCGTTGACGACCATCTTGGCGGTTTTGATATCGCGGCCCGTGAGGTAGAGCGCGTTGATGAGACCGGCGGCTGTGATGATCGCGGTGCCGTGCTGGTCGTCGTGGAAGACGGGAATGTCCATCAACTCGCGCAAGCGCTGTTCGATGATGAAGCAGTCCGGGGCCTTGATGTCTTCCAGGTTGATGCCACCGAACGTCGGACCCAAATAGCGTACGCAGTTGACGAACGCGTCGACATCGGACGTGTCGACTTCGAGATCGATGGAATCGACGTCGGCGAAACGCTTGAATAGGACGGCTTTGCCTTCCATCACGGGCTTCGAGGCGAGCGGACCGAGATCGCCCAAACCTAAGATTGCAGTGCCGTTCGAGATCACGGCGACGAGGTTTCCCTTCGCGGTGTAGTCGTAAACTGTGGATGGATCTTCCGCGATCGCGCGCACGGGCACGGCCACGCCAGGCGAATAGGCAAGGCTCAAATCGCGCTGCGTCGCCATCGGTTTCGACGGGATGATTTCGAGCTTGCCAGGCTTGGGCTGGCTATGAAAAAGAAGGGCTTCTTGATCCGTGAATGGACGCTTTTTCGACATGGACCTGCCGTGTTGTTCGCGTGGGGCGCGGAGCCGTCCCCGAGCGGGCCGTTTCCTCTTGGCTCTGAATACCTGCGCGGCGCCTCGGGACACAAGGGTTTGTGCAGCCTCACCGCGTCCGCGAAGGGGCGTTAGGACGCCCTGATGAGCCAGGTTTCAGCCCCACAAGCCGAGCGCGAGGAAGGACGCGCAACGCCGATGATGACGCAGTTCCTCGCGATCAAGCGGGAGCATGCGGATTATCTGCTGTTCTACCGCATGGGCGATTTCTACGAGCTGTTCTTCGACGACGCGGTGAAGGCGTCGGCGGCGCTGGACATTGCGCTGACCAAACGCGGCAAGCACAACGATGCCGACATACCGATGTGCGGCGTGCCCGTGCACTCGTCGGAGAGCTATTTGCTCACGTTGATCCGCAAGGGGTTCAAGGTCGCGGTCTGCGAGCAAATCGAGGATCCGGCGGAGGCAAAGAAGCGCGGCTCCAAATCGGTCGTTGCGCGCGAGGTCGTGCGCGTTGTGACGCCGGGCACGCTGACCGAGGATCAGCTGCTGACCGCACGCCGGCACAATTATCTTGCGACGCTTGCGCGTGCTGGTGGGGCTTATGCGCTTGCGTGGGCGGACATATCTGACGGGTCGTTCCACGTGACGGCGGTTGAGCCCGCGATGTTGCTTCAGACCTTGGCGCGGATTGAGCCCGCGGAGTTGTTGGTACCCGATGCGCTGGCGACGGAGGAGCAGATTGCCCCGTTGGTGCGTGAAATGGGCGCGCGGGCGACGTTGCTGCCGGCGCTCAAGTTCGACTCGTCGGTCGGCGAGCGGCTGTTGAAGTCGCATCTGAACGTTGCGGCGCTCGATGCGTTCGGCAGTTTTTCGCGCGCCGAGATCGCGGCGGCAGGCGCGTTGCTCGGCTATTTGGAGTTGACGCAGAAGGGCAAACTTCCCGCCTTGTCGCCGCCGCGCCAGCAGGCCCAGACGCATGTCATGGCGATGGACGCGGCGACGCGGCGCAATCTTGAGCTCGTGCAGACTCTTTCCGGCGAGTTCCAAGGGAGCTTGCTTGCCATCATCGACCGGACGTTGACGGCGGCGGGTGGGCGCGAACTCTCCGAGCGGCTTCTGTCCCCGCTGACCGATGTTGGCGCGATCGAAGCGCGCCTCGACGGCGTCGATCATTTTGTTGGGAACACGCCGTCTCGTGAAGCAACGCGCGGTGTATTGCGGCGAATGCCAGATATGGCGAGGGCGTTGTCGCGCCTTACCGTCGATCGCGGTGGGCCGCGCGATCTTGGTGCGGTCAAAAACGCGCTGGCGCTCGCGAATGTTCTGGCTCAAGCGGTGGCGCGGAACGACGGCGCGTTGTCGGGCTTGCCGCAATCGTTGGCGCGGGAGCTGAAGCGGCTTGAGGAAACGGGTGCTGCGGTTCGCGCGCTGTCGGCGAAGCTCGACCACGTGCTTGGCCCCGATTTGCCGATGCTGGCGCGCGACGGCGGCTTTGTTGCTTTGGGCGCGCATGAGCGGCTCGATGCGGCGCGGACACTTCGCGACAATGCGCGGCGGGTGATTGTCGAACTGGAAGGCAGGCTGAAGGACGAGACGGGGATCGGCTCGCTAAAAGTGCGGCACAACGGGGTGCTCGGGTATCACATCGAGGTCACGTCGGCGAACGCGGAAAAGCTAAAGACCACGGAAGCGGGACGCGCGTTCATTCATCGCCAAACGACGGCGCAGGCGCAGCGGCATACGAACGCCGAACTCTCCGATCTTGCGTCGAAGATTGCGGATGCCGCTGGCGAGGCGCTCGCGATCGAGTTGCAGTTGTTCGATCAGTTGGTGGGCGACGTGAAAGGCGCGAGCGGTGCGCTGAGCGAGATCGCGGGCGTCGTGGCGCGGTTGGATGTGCTCGCGGGGCTTGCCGATCTTGCGGTTGAAGCGGATTTCGTGCGGCCTTCAATTGCTTCGGGGTTGGCGTTCAAGATTTCGCGCGGGCGGCATCCGGTGGTCGAAGCAGCATTGAAGCGCGACGCGCAGGGTTTTGTCGCGAACGACTGCGACTTGTCGGGCAACGGCGTCGGGCGGCTCTGGCTCGTGACAGGGCCCAATATGGCCGGCAAGTCGACTTATCTTCGTCAGAACGCGTTGATTGCGATTTTGGCGCAGGTGGGATCGTTCGTGCCGGCGGCGAGCGCGGAGATCGGGGTCGTCGACCGGCTGTTCAGCCGCGTCGGTGCCGCGGACGACCTTGCGCGCGGACGTTCGACGTTCATGGTCGAGATGGTCGAGACGGCCGCGATCCTCAATCAAGCGACGGAGCGGTCGCTCGTCATCCTCGACGAGATCGGCCGGGGTACCGCGACGTTCGACGGCTTGTCGATCGCGTGGGCAACGGTCGAGCGGCTGAACGGGGTAAACCGTTCGCGCACGTTGTTCGCCACGCACTATCACGAATTAACGGGGTTGGCGCAGCGGTTGGACGGTGTCGCGAACGTCACTGTGCGGGTGAAGGAGTGGCAAGGCGGCATTGTGTTTCTGCACGAGGTCGTGCCGGGCGCGGCCGATCGCTCGTATGGGATTCAGGTCGCGAAGCTCGCCGGACTGCCACAGGACGTTTTGAAGCGCGCGCAGGACGTACTGCACGCACTCGAGCGCGGCGATAGCGGGCGGCGCGCGAAAACAATGGTCGACGAATTGCCGTTGTTTGCTGCGGCGGCTCCTGCGCAAGCTCCGCTCCAAGATTCGGAAGTGGAAACGCGGTTGAAGGCGCTCAACGTCGACGAGCTTAGTCCGCGTGACGCGATGCAAGTCCTCTACGACCTTAAAGCGCTCACCAAGGAGTAAATGTATGGACGGCTTTCAGATGTCCGACTGGGTTGCCGTCGCGTCTGCTGCGGTTTCGGTTCTGGCGTTGGTGCTGAACGTCGTCATCACATCGCGACAAACGCGGGTGAGCGTCGAGACATTTAAGTTCAATAACGACACGCAGTTGATGAACTGGGCCAACCGCGTCGTGGTTTCGATGGCGGAGGCCTATCACCTGACCGCCAAGACGGATGTGCACGCGTTGGCGACGAGCCTTTCGGCACTCATCGACGAGGGCCGGTGGTACTTCCCCAATATTGGCAAGAAGGAAACGGACCATGAAAAGCCCGGTGCCTATCGCGGTGCGCGGCAGGCGGTGCTCGATCATATCGTGGCGGCGTACAATGCTGTCGTTGCGATGCCGAGCGCCGACGAGCAAGCTTGGCAACAACACATGGCCAGCATTCACGAGGCGCGGCGTCATTTCGTGTCGGAGATTCAGCACGCCGTCGATCCGCGCCGGCGGGCTTGGGTGATGGACCGGTTCAAGAGGTTCTAGGTATGGCGCGCAAAGCGACGTTTCCAGTTGAGGGTGGCTGCACCTGTCGCGCGGTTCGTTATCGCATGCTGACGAAGCCGTTGTTCGTGCACTGCTGTCATTGCACCTGGTGCCAGCGCGAGACGGGCTCGGCGTTCGTGCTCAATGCCATGATCGAGACCGACCGCGTGAAGTTGTTGCGCGGGACGCCGGAGGTGGTGAAGACACCTTCGAACAGCGGCAAGGGGCAGAAGATCCTGCGCTGCCCGATCTGCCGGATCGCAGTGTGGAGCCACTATTCCGGGGCGGGATTGAAGGTGGCGTTCGTGCGCGTCGGCACGTTGGACGATCCGAATGTTTGCCCGCCCGACGTTCACATCTTTACCTCGACGAAGCAGAAATGGGTGAAGCTGTCGGACGACGTGCCGGTCATGAAGGGTTACTATCAAAGCGCCAAACTGTGGCCTGCCGACAGTTTGAAGCGGCGCGCCGCGATGATGGGCGGTCGTAACGGCCTTTGAGCATGCCGTTGCGAATGCCATAGTGGCCGCATGAACCCCGTTCGCGAAAACCTGGCCGCTTCGCTTGCCGCCCTTGCCGA
>JANNEL010000697.1:0-1669 GCA_031378595.1 Alphaproteobacteria bacterium | reverse complement strand
CTTCGTCGTCTTGGAAGATAATCTGCGCGTGCCGTCGGGCGTGTCGTACATGCTGGCCAACCGCGAGGTGGTGAAGCGTGCGTTCCCGGATCTCTATCGTGCGTGCAATGTGCGGCCGATCGAGGCGTATGCGCAGGTGTTGCTTACGACGTTGTAGGAGTTGGCGGTCGGGTTTCGCGATGAGCCCCGGATCGTTTTGCTCACGCCCGGCATCTTCAACTCCGCCTACTACGAGCATGCGTTTTTGGCGCGGCAGATGGGGGTCGAGCTCGTCGAGGGGCGCGATCTTTTGGTGCACGACAACGTCGTCTATATGCGCACGACCTCGGGCGTGAAGCGCGTGGACGTGATCTACCGGCGCATCGACGACGATTTCGTCGACCCGTTGGCGTTCCGGCATGACTCGGCACTGGGCGTGGCTGGCCTGATGAACGCCTATCGCGCGGGCACTGTGGTGGTCGCGAACACGATCGGCACGGGCGTTGCGGACGACAAGGCGGTCTATTCGTATGTGCCGGCGATCATCAAATATTACCTGGGCGAGGAGTCGCTGCTCGGCATCGTCGAGACGCATCGTTGCCGGGAGCCTTCGTCGCTTTCGCATGTGCTCGACAATTTGGACACGATGGTGGTCAAGGCCGTCGGCGAGAGCGGCGGGTATGGGATGCTCGTCGGGCCGCATGCGTCGGCTGCGGAGCGTGAGGCGTTCGGCGCACGCGTGAAGGCCGATCCCGACAACTATATTGGCCAGCCCACCATTCAGCTTTCGACGGCGCCGTGTTTCGTGGGCTCCGGCATCGAGGCGCGCCATGTGGACTTGCGGCCTTACGTGTTGACCGGGCGCGAGACGCGGCTGGTGCCGGGTGCGTTGACGCGCGTGGCGTTGAAGCGCGGCAGCTTGGTCGTGAACTCCAGCCAAGGCGGCGGGTCGAAAGACACGTGGGTGGTCGGATGATCGGCGGGGCGGGGATGCTTTCGCGGGTGGCGGACTCGCTTTACTGGATGGCGCGCTATTTGGAGCGGGCGGAGCACAGTTCGCGGGTGCTGGCGGTGAAGCTTGAAGCCATGCTCGATCAGACACCGGAAGATGCGGCGGAGGCTTGGGTGCGCGTCGTCGGTGCGCTTGCCTGGCCGATGACGGACGAAGTGCAGGGCCAGCCGATCGAGATTGCGCGGCAGCTCACGCTCGATAAGGCGCACCGCTCCAGCATCATGACGTCGGTCAAGCTTGCGCGCGACAATGCGCGGCAGGTGCGCGAGCTGATTTCGACGGAGATGTGGGGACAGCTCAATCAGCAATATCTGCGCCTCACCGCGCACGATGCGGCGCAGCAGTGGAAGGCGCAGCCGGTCGCGTTCTTGCGCGATATTGCGGACGACTTCCTTCTCTTTGCCGGCATCACGGATTCCACGATGCGGCACGGCGAGGGGTGGCATTTCATTCAGCTGGGCCGCCACATCGAGCGGGCGTTGATGATCAGCCGGTTGCTCGACCTGCACTTCGGCGACATGCCCAGCGACGTGCCGCATGTGGTGCGCGCGCCGCGGTATTTCGAGTGGATCACGCTGCTTAAGCAAGCGACTGCGTTCGAGGCCTACTGCAAGGTTTATACGGCCGACGTGCAGCCGGCCAAGATTGCCGAGTTCTTGATCTTCGATCCGGAGTTTC
>JANNEL010000682.1:0-2425 GCA_031378595.1 Alphaproteobacteria bacterium | reverse complement strand
CCGTTTCACTCATTGTAAACTATTGCCGCCCGGATGTTCGCTCCCTTGGGGGGTTTGGGTACGGGTTGGGTTGTGGGGGGGGTTTGTGCGGTTTTGTCAGAGTGTCACAGACGGATTGCAGACGGATTTCAGACGGATTCCGAACGGATATTTCCCCGGAAATCAGCCGTGCGAACGCATCTAACGGATTCGTTTTTTCGTTTTTCGCTACAACCAACCGTTGCGCGGTTGCGTGTCCTTAACGGGGCTCTGGCACACTGTCCCCAAAGCCGCAAACAGGGCTTTCCAGGGAGACGCAAAATGACGCAACAACCGCTTCGGATCGACGAACTCGACCAAAATCTGCGCGCGAAGGGGGCCATCGAGGCCGAACACGCGGTGCAGCTTCGCCGCATGATTTATTCGAAGGGGTCGGTCACGAAACACGACGCCGATGTGCTGTTCACGTTGGACCGCGCTTGCTCGAAGAAGCATCCGGCGTTTGCGGCGCTCTATGTGGAGGCTTTGACCGACTATTTCGTGTGGCAGAGCGAGCCCAAGGGTTACGTCACGGCGGAACAGGCGAAGTATCTGATCCAGAACGTTTCGGCGGACGGGCATGTGTCGGCGAAGACGGGGTTGGAGCTCGTGCTCAACATCGTGCATTGGGCGCGCGAGGTTCCGGGTGATGTCGTGTCGCTCGTGCTCGAAGCGGTGCGGCAAAGTGTGCTGCTTTCGCGCGAAACTGCGTTCGGAGCGAACCGGCCGCAGGTTGCGATCGGGGCCGGCGATGTCGCGATCTTGACCAAGGCGCTGTATGCGCCGGCGGGCGACGGCAGTCTGACGATCACGCGGCGTGAGGCGGAGATGCTGTTTGCGCTGAACGACGCGACGAAGACCGGACACAACGATCCGGCTTGGACGGAATTTTTCGTGCACGCGATTTCGAACCATTTGCTCAATCCGCTGAACGTGGCCTTGACGCCGGCGCGCGACGAAGCGGCGGCGCGGGAGCGGTGGCTGGATCAGCGCGGGTCGGTCGGCCAGTTGCTATCGGGTGTCGCGACGTCTTTGGCGCGCGGCAGCGTGCCGTTTGCGCAGGTTTGGGAAGAGGTCGATCCGTTCGGCGCTGTCGCTGCGAAGAAAGAGGCAGCGACAGTCGAACGTGCGGCGCGCGAACGGCTCGCGCGGGAGCAGGTGGATGCGGATGAGGCCAAATGGGTCGCGACGCGTATCCTTAGCGATGGCACGGTCGACGAGAATGAGATTGCGTTGCTGACGTTCTTGAAGACGCATGCAGGCGCGATCGATCCTGCGCTCGATGCGGTGATGAAGCGCGCAGGGCTCTAAAGCCTCGCAGTGTCTCTCGCCGCGGCTAAGTGCTAGAAGCCGGGAAACCGGCTTTGGATGGCTAAGAGATATGGCGAACTACGACTACGATTTGGTGACAATCGGCGCGGGCTCCGGCGGGGTTCGCGCCACGCGGATGGCGGCCCAGTACGGCGCGCGGGCCGCGGTCGTCGAGGAGTACCGCGTCGGCGGCACCTGCGTCATTCGCGGGTGCGTGCCGAAGAAGCTGATGGTCTATGCCAGCCGCTTCTCGGAGGACTTCGCGGACTCGGCCGGCTTCGGCTGGCACGTGCCGCACGCGACGTTCGACTGGGCGACCTTGATCGCGAACAAGGATCGCGAGATCGCCAGGCTTGAGGGGCTTTACAAGAAGAACCTCGCGGGGGCGGGGGTTGAACTCTTCGAAGACCGCGCCGTCATGCGCGACCCGCATACGATCCACCTGCTCAAGGCCGACAAGACGATCACGGCCAAGCATGTGCTGATCGCGACCGGCGGGCGCGCTTTCGTGCCGGACGACGTCGACGGCAACGATCTCGCGATCACGTCGAACGAGGCGTTTCATCTGGAGGCCTTGCCGAAGAGCGTGATGGTGGTCGGCGGCGGGTACATCGCGGTCGAGTTCGCGGGGATCTTCAAGGGGCTCGGTTCGCGCACCATGTTGGTGCACCACGGCGACGAGATTCTGCGCGGGTTCGACCATGAAGTGCGCGAGCGTATGCGGCACGAGTTGCAGAAGCGCGGGATCGACGTGCATCTGAAGTCGGCCGTGGCCTCGATCCGGCTTGACGCGGGGCGCAAACGGGTGCGTCTCAAAGACGGCACGGAGCACGTCGTCGACGAAGTGATGTTCGCGGTTGGACGGCGCGCGAATACGGGTGCGCTTGGGCTCGAGCATTGTGGCGTGGAACTGACGGATAGGCGCGCGGTGAAGGTGGACGCCTATTCGCGCTCCTCGCAACCGCATATCTACGCGGTCGGCGACGTCACGAACCGCGTGAACTTGACGCCGGTTGCGATCCGCGAGGGTGCGGCTTTTGCCGACACGGTGTTCGACGGGCGGCCCACGGCAGTGGACCACGCTGACATCCCGACG
>JANNEL010000678.1:0-5155 GCA_031378595.1 Alphaproteobacteria bacterium | reverse complement strand
CGCGAAAGCAGTGCTCAGCGCATCGACCTGAGCAACGCCGCCACCGGCGCCCGCTCGATGAAATCGTCGAGCTTGCGCCGGACGACTTCGGCGGTCAGCGGCGCCGGCGCCTGATGGATGTGCGGCGTACCGACATAATCGGAGACGAGGACGAAGCGATAACCCTCCGCCTCCAACTGCTCGACGATGCGCGGCAAAGCCGCGGCGGTGTGCACGCCCCGCCCGTTGATATGGAAGATCAAAATGTCGCCCGGCGCGACCTTGGAGACGACACGATTATAAAGCGCATTCGCCCCTTCCCGCCGGTCCGGATCGCCGGTCGCCCAACGCCAGTGGACGACATGGTAGCCCAGGCTCTCGACCGCCTTCAGCCCGTCCTCGTTGAAGTTGCCGGCCGGGAAGCGGAAGAACTGCGGCTGGCGTCCGGTCGCCGTCACGATCTCGTTGTGCGCGCGGCCCACCTGATCGAGTACCGCTTCGGCCTTGAAACGGTTCATCGTGTTCGGGTGGTTCCACGAGTGGTTCTCGATGTCGACGAAGTCGAGCGTCGAAAGCGCCTGAACCGCGTCAAAATTCGTCTCCACGAAGCGCCCCGAAGCGAACACCGTGAACGGAATTTTCCGCGCGACCAAATAGTCCAAAATGCCGTGGTCGAAACTGACCGGCTGCCCCGCCTCGCAGGCATCGAAGGTCAACGCCACGACGCGCTCCTCCGTCGGCAGCCGCGTGATCAAATCCGCGCGCGCCGGAACAGCCGCCAACAGCAACCCGAAAATGAGAAAGATACGCCCCGCCATTCGCCTGCAATGCCTGAGTCGTCTGGCCGATTCAAGTGGTGCAAGCGCTAGTAGAAAAAATTGCGGGCCCATCTTCATGACACGAAGATGAGCCCGCTGTTACCGGAGCCGCCCGCAGGACCTTGAGGAGAGACCGCGACCCCGATACTTGCACCGATCCTCCACAAGGAAGGGACGCCGGTGCACCCTAAGAAATATGTCCGCGCACCGCCGCGTTCAAAACAACTAGAATCGATGAGTTTCTGAATGCAGGTTCATCGCTCGACCACGATAGCGCCACAAACAACGGCCGTTCCTGGCATCACCGCCAGTGGCGTTTTACGCCGCGCGCGAAAGCGCCGGATGACCCACCACCTGCTTCGGAAACGGCAAGCGAACCGTCACGCGCATGCCCTTACCTTCTTCGCTCTCGATCGCGCACGAACCGCCATGCAACTCGCTGAGCGCGCGCACCAGCGTGAGGCCCAAACCGGTGCCGCCCTGCGCCTGAGCGTACCGATTGTCCGCCTGCTCGAACGCATTGAACACACGCGCGATCTCCGCGCGCGAGATACCGCAACCGGTGTCCTCGACAACGAGCACCGCCGCGTCCTGAGCATCGGACAGCGTGACCGACACGTGCCCGGCGCTCGTAAACTTGATCGCATTCGACAACAGATTGAGCAGAATCTGCTTGAAGGCGCGGCTGTCCGCAAACACGCGCACATCACCCCCGCATCGTTCGCGCAGCTCGACGTTCTTAGCCGCCGCCTTGTCGCGCACGAGCTTCACTGTCTCGCCAAGCTCCGCCGCACCGCTGAGCCACTCGCCGTCCAACTTCATCTTGCCGGCCTAGATCTTGGCCACATCCAGAATGTCGTTGATGAGGCTCAGCAAATGCTGCCCGCTGCCGTGAATATCGTGCGCATACGCGCGGTACCGATCCGGCGCCTCGCCCAAGCCGTTCACGGCGATCATTTCGGAGAAGCCCAAGATCGCGTTCAAGGGCGTGCGCAACTCGTGGCTCATATTCGCCAGGAACGAACTCTTCATCTGGTTCGCCCGCTCCGCCGACTGGCGGCCGGCTTCGGCCTCGTCACGCGCCTTCGCGACAACGTCGTTCAAAAACTCGTTCTCGACCTGCGCCTCGAGGTTGCGCCGCACCTGCGAGGCCGCGACCCGCACATGCAGCGCGAGTGCGGCGAACCAAACCGGCAGCAACATCGCAAAGACGCCCGCCTCGTGCAGTTCGGTCACAAGCTTCAGCCAGAAGACGAGTGTTGCGCATCCGCTGCCGATCAAAAACGTCTCGAACCGGCTCATGCGCGAGACGACGCCGTTGATGATGCCGGCGAAAATCAATATCGCAACCATCAGCTGGTTGCTCGAATTGCCCTCGACCCAAAACACCCACGACAGCGACGCCCAGAGCGCGCTCAAACCCGCAAAAGCGGTCGATTGGATCAACAGCCAATACTTCGGATCGAGCGCCGCCGGCGCCGCCGCCGCACGCCGGTAGGCGTCGTCCAAAAGGAGCGAACACAGTGCGCCCGCGATGATCGCGCCGAGCCACAGAAGCGACGGAAGCAGCGGCGCCGCGCCGAGCTCCGGCACCGCGCCCGACATGATCCAGCACACGACGCCCGCCCACAGCGGCGCTCCGATGATCGCGCCGCGCGCCGGCGCGGCAACAAGCGCCAGCTGCCGCGTCAACACGCGGCGCTCGAACTCGTCCCTCGGCAGTGGCAACGCGGCGCTCATCCGCCAACATTAGCCGCCCGCGCCTTAACACCACCTTGGATCAATCGCATTGTTACCGCCGCGTAAACGCTTCGGTTACGCAGCAAATACAAGCATTTTTCGAAGGCGCTTCATCGCGCATATACGATGTAGACGTCTTAACCACAGCACGCGCGGATTGACTTAGGCCGCGCGCACCAAAGCTTTCGCCGCCTTCGTCTCGTTGCTCATGTAAGAGGTCAACGCTTTGACGACGCCCATGCGCAAATCCGGCTCTAGCCCGTCGCCCATACGCAGAAGCTGTAGGCAATACCACCCCTGCGCACCGGCGCCGTTGATCACCTTGAACAAGGTCAGCGACGAATGCGGACCGAAGAGACCGGGTCCGACGCGCAACACTTTCTCATAAGCCGGCAACGCCTCGATCTCGCCCGTAAGCAGCCGCCTCACGCTGAGCGGATCGCCACAGAGCGGCCGCCCGATACCGAGGACTTGGCATGCGCCCGAGGCCAGCGCCTCTTCCATGCCGGCGCGTGTGCGGAAACCACCCGTCACCATCAAAGGCATCTTCGCGACCTTTGCGATCTGGCCCGCATAGTCGATAAAGTAGGCCTCCCGCGCCCGCGTGCTCGCGCGCACGTTTTCGGTATAGACCGGCTCCAGCCCATCGACGCCGGCCATCCGCGGCTGCTCGTAACTGCCGCCGGAAATCTCAAGCAGATCGACGCCGGCGCCGTTCAGCCACTCGACGACCTGCAAGCACTCTTCGTTCGTGAACCCGCCCTTTTGAAAATCGGCCGAGTTCAGCTTCACCGAAATCGCAAAATCCGCCCCGGCCTTCGCGCGCACGGCCTTGACGACCTCAAGCAGCAACCGCGCACGGTTCGCAAGCGCCCCACCCCATTCGTCCGTACGCTGATTAACCCGCGGGCTCAAAAACTCGGAAAGCAAATACCCGTGCGCCGCATGCACCTGCATACCCGCAAAGCCCGCGTCGCGCACCACGGCCGCGACATGCGCAAAGCGCGCGATCACATCGGTGACTTCGCCGCCCGTCATGGCCCGCGGATCGCCGAACTGCCCGCCCGGCAGCCCCAATTTCACCGCCGACGGCGCCGACGGATTCGCGTTGACGGCTTTCGGCGTCTGGCGTCCCGAATGCGAAACCTGCGCCCAAACCTGGGCTCCGCCCACGCGCGCAGCTTGCACCCAGGCCTTCAACGCCGCCATCGCCTCAGGGGATTGCGGCCCGTCGATCGCGACATTGCCCGGCCGCTCCAAATGCCGCCGGTCGATCTGAATATTCCCCGTGAGCAAAAGCCCAAGGCCGCCTTGAGCCCACCGCGAATAAAGCCGCTGATGCCGCGCCGTCGCCCGGTTGAGCGTATCGGCCAACCCCTCCGTCATCGCAGCCTTCGCGACGCGGTTTGGCAGCACTTGGCCGCACGGCAACGTCAACGATTGGCTGAGAGGGCTATTCATGATTGAGGATTCCCAAAGCGAAGTCGGGCGCCTGTGTACGGGAACCACTCGTCGGCCACAACGGAGAAGGTCAGTTCAAAGGAATCGACAACCTCAAGCGCACGTCGTCCGTTTCGAGGTCGATGTCGCCTTGGCCCACACCGCCGAACGTTACGTCGCTCTTGCCATAGTCGCTGTGCCGGTACTCGACCCCCAAGCGCAACCCGGCCTCGGTCCGCCACTCGATGCCGGCGCCAGCCGTCCAACCGGCAAGCGTCTTGCTGTCGCTCGCGCCCGACGTCGATTCCGCCTGCAGAAAGCCGAGCGCCAACCCAGCCGTGCCGTAAAGTTGCACAGGCCCGACCGCGACACCGGCACGTCCGCGCAGCGACGAAAGAACCTGCACATCGAGCGTGCAATCGAACGTCGCCGAACCGCAGTCGCCGGCATCGGAGAAATCGGGAAACGACAAATCGACCTCGCCGCCGAGCACCAACCCGCCCACGTTGAAGCCGTAACCGGCCAAGCCGCCGAACATCAGTCCCTCCGGCGACACACCAGACGCCGATCCAGTCCCGGCGTCCCAAGCATCATTTGCCTCAGTGTAGCCGCCAAAGAGCCCAAGATAGGGTCCCGACCACTCATCCGCGCGCGCCACACCGCACGCGAAGCCCGCAGCAACCACAACCAAAGCAATAGATTTCAGAGACATACAACCTACCTCATTATGTCCCCGCGCAACGCGCACCATGACCGGACAAAGATGTACGGCAGATGACATCGCCACCATTGTATTAGCGGAAATACTTCCCGCCAGCAGGGAAAGCAAGCCGCCAGCATTCCCGCGACAGGTGCATCGGGCACGGCGCAACAGCCGTCGAACATCGGCCCCGTCTCCGGTAAACTCCTCGGCGGGGGGACTATGTTCTCGGACAGCCTGAACCAAATCGCGGAGCGCCATCCGCTGTGGACGCTCGCCCTCGTCCTGCGCGTGCCGCTCATCGTGGTCACCGGCTACGCGCTTATGGTGAGCGACTGGCTCGTGGAAGACGTGGCGTTCGAAGCTGTTCGCTATGTCGCTCTCGACAAGCCCTACCAACTCTACCTCATCGCACCGTTGCTGCTTCTCGCGGGGCTCGCCGTCCGCTTCTGCGGCGAGACGATGATCGACTTGGTCG
>JANNEL010000677.1:0-6900 GCA_031378595.1 Alphaproteobacteria bacterium | reverse complement strand
TACGCCGTTTGAATAACGAGCGGGATGTCGTCTATGACCATTTACCGGCATTCTATGATTTTGCCGGTAAATGTACAATGAAGACCACGACTCATACTTAAGAACGGCTACGTTTGGCCGCTCTTGGTTCTGTCTAAGGCGGGTGCTGTCCGTCCATCGTGGACATCAGTGTGTAATAATAGTCGGCGATGCCTTGCGCGCTCGTCACCGCGATGCGTTCGTCGGTGCCGTGGATGCGCGGCAGGTCGCCTTCCTTCAGTTCGTTCGGGATGATGCGGAAGACGTTCTTGGTGAGCGGGAAGTAGTAGCGCGAGTCGGTTCCGGCGATCACGAGCGTGGGCACCACCAACGCATCGGGGCGGACCTTGTTCAGCGTTCGGGTGATGTGTTCGTATTGGGGGCCCGACATGTCGGAGATCGGTGATGGGTCGCGGCCGCCGCTCATCGCCCTCACGTCGATCTGATCGTCGTCGAGTGCGCGCGTCACCTTTTCCACGATGCCGTCCACCGTGTCGCGCGGATGGATGCGAAAGTTGACGCGGGCTTTCGCTTCGGGCGGCAGCACGTTGTCTTTCACACCGCCTGCGATGATCGTGGGTGCAATCGTCGTGTGGAGCTGTGCTGCGCCCGCGGGTGTCGCGCCCATCGCGCGTTCGACCACGGGCTCGAACAGCCAGAGATTGGCGGCGGCGAGGCGGCGTGTGAACGCGGTTGCCGGCATCACGCCGGTCACCGTCGCACGCGTCGTGGCGTCAAAGCCGCTTTCGAACGGCGGGTTCGTTCCCAGCTTTTCGATTGCTTGCGCGAGCCGGCCGATCGCGGTTTGGTTCACGGCAGGCGGTGCCGACGAGTGCCCGCCGTCGCTGTGCGCGGTCAGTTCGAGCGTCACCATACCCTTCTCCGCAATGCCGATGAGTGCGACCGGCGCGTCCACGCCGGGCAGCGCGCCGTTCGAGATCATGCCGCCTTCGTCGTCGACAAATTCGAGTTCGACTTTGCGTGCCGCCAGCAGCGCCGCGATCTTTTCGTTGCCGCCGTGGCCGCCGATTTCTTCGTCGTGGCCGAAGGCGAACATGATCGTGCGCTTCGGTTGGAAGCCCTTGGCGATGAGCGCTTCGGCGGCTTCAAGCGCGCCGACGATGCCGGCTTTCGTGTCCAGCGTACCGCGGCCCCAGACGTAGCCGTCCTCGATGTCGCCGGAGAACGGTTCATGCGTCCAATTTTTCTCGGTGCCGGGCACGACGGGCACGACGTCCATGTGCGACATCAGGAGGATGGGTTTCAGGGCAGCGTCGCTGCCCTTCCACGCGTAGAGCAGACTGTAGTCGCCGACGATTTCGCGGGTAAGCGTCTTGCTGACATTCGGGTAGGTGGCTTCGATCCAATCGCGGAACGCGAAGAGCGCGGCTTGGCTTGCCGCCACGTCTTCGGCGGGGGCGCCGTCTTGCCAGGAGATCGTGCGAAACTTCACGGCTTGCGCGAGGTGGGCCGCCACGGTGTTCGCGTCGAACGTCGATGCTTGTTGCGCCGCGGCCAGCGGTTTGTACACCGGCACCCTGAGCGTGCGGCCAAGCACGACGGCGACGAGCAGCGCGACGAGTGCTGCGGCTGCGAGCAGAATGCGGCGCATGCTCTCCCCTTCCCTTCATTATCTCAGGGCCACCTTAGTGCAGCCGCGTGCCGGCGCGAAGATGAAGATTTGAACGCCAGGAACGCCAAGATTCTGGGCGCAGCGACAAACGATGGTGCGGCGGATGTGCCGCGTATTTCCCGCAAAGACGCAAAGCCGCTAAAAAGTAAGAATGAGCGTCCTCTCGGCGCGAAGCGCCATTCGGACTCGAAATGGCGCCTGCGGCGCCGCGTTTTCCCTTCTTAGCGGCTTTGCGGGAAACGTACCGCGTTCCCAACGAACCAAAGTCACCGTCCGCCCTGAGCATCTTGGCGTTTCATTTTCTTGCGTCTTGCGCCTTGCGCGCCAGTGTGCGTTTTGGCTCTAATGCTTCGATCGCATCATGACAATGGAGACTGCCTCAATGAGCGTTTCTCTCTACGACTTGAGCGTCGCGAGTTACCTGCAGGCGATCGGCGGCGTGGCCGGCTTCCTCGAGAAGGGGGCGAAGCATTGCGCCGAGAACAACATCGATCCGGACACTCTGGTCGAGACGCGGCTGCATGCGGATATGTTTCCGCTGCAGTTTCAGATTCAATCCGTGACGCACCATTCGCTGGGCGCGATCGAAGGCCTAAAGAAAGGGCTGTTTACGCCGCCGCCGCAGATCCCGGCGCAAGACTATAAGGGCTTGCAGAAGATGCTGGCGGATGCGCGCGACGCGCTGACGAAGCTGACGCCGGCCGAGGTCAACGCGCTCGAAGGGCGCGACATGACGTTCCAGATCCGCGACTTCAAGATTCCGTTCACCGCGGAAGGCTTCATCATGTCGTTCTCGCTGCCGAACTTCTATTTCCACGCGACAACGGCCTACGACATCCTGCGCATGAAAGGCGTGCCTCTCGGCAAGCGCGACTACATGGGCCAGATGCGGATGAAGACTTAAGCTGACGCGATGCGCGGCGATGAGGCTCCGCATAGCCTCATGCCGCGCGGACGGAGACTGTCGCGGGTTTGCGACCCTTTGGTTTTGGCGTCACGACAATTTCGACGTTTTGGTCCATAGCGGCGAGAAACATCATTAGCCGCTCGACCGACACGTCGTGAAAGTGCCCACGCATAATCTTCGACAAATCCGGCTGACCCACATCGATCACGCGGGCTGCAGCCGTCTGCGTTAGCTTCCTGGCTTTGATGACGTCGCTCAACTTGGCGACCAGGCCTGCTTTCAACAAATGCTCTTTCGCGTTCGGCAAGCCGAGGTCGGCGAACACATTGTTCGAGCCACGGATGAACTTCTCACGTTTCGTCACGAGATTTTCCCTTCGTAATCTTCCTGCGCCGCCTTCAGACGTTTCGGACCAATTCGATCTCCTGCTTTGGTGTCGCAGCGCCTGCCTTCGATTTCTTCTGAAAGGCGTGCAAAACGTAGACCGCGCCTTTGAAGCGAACCGTGTACACAGTGCGGAACGCCTCTCCATCGAATGCCGTCACGATTTCCAAGACGCCAGCGTCACCAAACCCCTTCAAGGCCTTAGCGCTATCGTGCTTGCGGCCGGTTTGCGCGAGATAGAGCGCGTGGCCGACTTCGCGATGCACGAACGCAGGAAAGGCGTCGAAGTCCTTGCGCGCCGAAGCAACCCAAAACAGCGGCTTCAGCAAACGTTCCGGGTCGTCACCGGTCACTATGGGTATATTCCCATAACAGAGGGTAAATCGCAAGTACGCTGGCGACGGAACTTTTTAGCGCGGCTTCACGAACCTTAGCGCCATGCGGTCGCTTTCGCCGATGGCGTCGTAGGGGGCGCTGTCGAAGGCAGGGTTTGCGGGCTCACCTTGCGGGGCGGTGCGGCGGGTCGGCGGCAGCGTCCAGACGCCGAACGGGTGGTCGCGGTCGTCCTTTGGGTTCGCGTAGAGGTCGGAGCGGGCGTCGAGTTTGAAGCCCGCTTTTTCGGCGGCGGCGATGACGTAGGCTTCGGTCACGTATCCGGTCGGCGCTTTCGGGTCTTGCGTTGCGCCGGGTGCGTTGCGGTGTTCTTCGATCGCTAAGGTGCCGCCCGGTTTCAGCACGGCGAAGCTTTCGGCCATGACCTTGTCGAGCGAGCCTTGCGCCATCCAGTTGTGGATGTTGCGGCCGTTCAAGACGAAGTCGACCGAGTTCGGTTCGCCGAGGCCCACGGACTTCGCGCCAAAGTTCACGTAGGCGACGTCACCATAGATCGCCTTATCCGCGAAGCGCGCTTCAAACTTCGTGCGCGCATCGCGGGCGGCTTGCGGCAGTTCGGGATTGCCGAGATCGGCCGCAGTCGTGATGTAGCGGCCCTTCGTCAGCTTCGCGTAGGGCGCCAAGATCTCTGTCCACCACCCGGCGCCGGGCGAAAGCTCCAGCACCGTCATGCCCGGCTTCAAGCCCCAGAACGTCAACACCTCGATCGGCTTTCTGAATTTGTCGCGTTCGACGTTCGCGGGCGTCCGCCAGGTGCCCGATACCGCTTCGATCAGCGCACCGTCGCCTGCGTGCAAAGCTTGCGCGAATACGATGAAAGCAAGGGCTGCAACGGCCGACTTCAGGATGCGCATGTTTGGTGTTCCCAGGGATGTTGCGGAGAACCTAGTCAATGCTTGGCCAATGGCAAGGACGCATTACAGGAGCTCGAAATGCGATCCGTCGGGAAGCCGGTAGCGCCGGAAATCCGTGGCATCGACCGTCATGATTGCCTTAACGTCCGTCTCGCTCGCGAGCCAGTAGAGAGATGCATCGGCGAAGTCCATCTCGCGCTTGGCGTCCGTGTAACGACGCATCCAGCGGGTGATGTGGCCGAGATGCTGGGCCTCGAACGGATAGACTTGCGCGCCACCGCGTTCGATCCACTCCAGCAACTCGAAGCGGTGCGGCGGGTCCAGCAGGTAGGCCGCTTCCACGACGCACGGCCACGTCGTCATCAGGCGCAGGCCACCGGCGGCCAACTCTCCTACGAGACCGTAGAAACGCGCGTGATGCGTGTCGTCGGGTGCAAACAGCGCGACCTGCGGTCCGGCGTCAAGAAGAACGCTTCGCACGCAGCTTTGCCTTGAGCCCAGCGCCGGTTGCCGTTGAGGCACCGGGACGGCGCATCGGTTTCGCGCTACGCACTTCGTTGAGAAGCTCGAACGGGTTCTTCAGGCCAAATACGCGCTCGAGTGCATCTTTTACGACTTCGGATTTGGTCACGCCGCGGCGACGCGACTCGGCAGCGAGACGCGCATCCAATTCGGGTTCCAGTCGAACAGTTAGGGTCATCGAGTCACTCCATCGGTGTATTACCGTATTACACTTCAAGCTCCCGCGCAAGCTGATTGTGGCGGACGGTCTAAACGGCTGGTTTCCAATGCCATGGGCGTTGTACGCTGGCTGTAATTGGCAAAGGAACGAAACAGATATGGCACGCAAGCGAAAGGGTGACGGGCAGACGGCTTTGGTGACGGGGGCTTCGGCGGGGATTGGGGTCGATCTCGCCGAGTGCTTTGCGGCCGATGGGTACAATTTGATTTTGGCGGCCCGGTCGGAGGGAGCTTTGAAAGAGGTCGCCACGCGGCTTTCCGACAAGCACAAGGTGGAGGCGGCCGCGATTGCGGTCGACCTTGGCACGCCGGGTGGCGGCGCGAAGCTTGCGGATGAGATCAAGAAGCGCGGGCTGAAGGTCGACGTGCTGGTGAACAACGCGGGGTACGGCATTGCGGGCGGGTTCTCGGGTTCGAAGCGCGACGATCAGCTCGGCATGATCGATTTGAACGACCGCGTGCTCAACGTCGCATCGACGGCGGCGTTTCAGCCGGGGCCCTTGATGGCGGTTTACTACGCGTCGAAGGCGTTCGTGTTGTCCTTTAGCGAGGCGTTGTGGGAAGAGGCGCGCGACACGGGCGTGAAGGTGTCGTGCCTCTGTCCCGGCCCAACGAAGAGCAAATTCCGCGAACGTGCGGGTACCGGCAAGACGCGGCTCTCAAACCGCGCGGTGATGACGTCGGCCGCGGTGGCGCAACAGGGCTACCGCGCGTTCCAGGCGAACCAGCGGGTGAAGATCAACGGGTTCTCGAACGCGATGACGGCGCGGCTGATCCCGTTCCTCCCACGGGCGACGGTGCTCAGAATCGTGCGCGGCGTGCAGAGCCCGGCCTAAAATGGTAGTCAGCCCACGCGAAACCAACGAATGAGGTTCGACGATGTTTGCCGATAAGGTTTGGTGGATCACGGGGGCGTCTTCGGGGATTGGGGCGGCGTTGGCGGAGGCGTTGTCGGCGCACGGCGCGAAGTTGATTTTGTCGGGGCGCAATGTCGGGGCGCTGAAAGACGTTGCGGGGCGGTGCAAGACGGCGACGCTTCTTCTTCCGTTCGAGGCGACGGATTTCGCGGGCATCGCGGCTCATGTCGAAACGGCGTGGAGCTGGCAAGGGCGCGTCGACGGGCTCGTCAACAATGCGGGCATTTCGCAGCGCTCGCTCGCGGTCGACACCGTGTTCGATGTCTATCGCAAGATCGTCGACATCGATTTGATGGCGCCGATCGCGCTGACACAGGCGCTGCTGCCGCGCATGGTGAAGGCTGGCGGCGGCGCGATCATCGCTATTTCGAGCGTCGCCGGGATCGTGGGTTCGCCGTTGCGTAGCGCCTATAGCGCGGCGAAGCACGGGCTGATCGGCTATCACGACAGCGTGCGGGCGGAGACGGCGCATCTTGGCATGAAGGTGCTGGTCGTGGCGCCCGGCTCGGTTAAGACGAATGTGTCGAAGAACGCGCTCGATGCCACCGCGCATGTGCGCGGCGTGAGCGATGCCGCGATCGACCGCGGCATGGACGCGGGTGTTGCGGCGCGGCGGATGCTCGATGCGCTCAAAGGCGGCG
The DNA here is from genome assembly GCA_031378595.1 of Alphaproteobacteria bacterium. Taxonomy (GTDB): domain Bacteria; phylum Pseudomonadota; class Alphaproteobacteria; order Micropepsales; family Micropepsaceae; genus SZUA-430. Next base: position 412 of record JANNEL010000677.1, on the reverse strand, counting down.
AGCGCGAGTTGATCTTGGCCGAAGGCGTCGAGGCTGAAATCGCGAGGATGCGGCGCGCGAACCCGAATGCGCTGTTCGATCAGATGGAGCGGCTGATGGCATCCGGCTATGCACAACAGATGGGCGCGGAGAAGAAATCATGAGAGTTTATCGGGTTGCTTTGATTGCGGCTCTGCTCGCCGTTGCTGCGTGCGATCAGAAGCCGAAGCAGCAAGCGGCGAGCGAGCCTGCTGCTGCACCGCCGGCTGTGGCGGTGCCTGCGCCCTCGCCTGCCCCGGCGGCGCCGGCGCACTTGATCCGCGAGGGTGTTGGCGTTGCGGGCGTCGCGCTTGGCATGACGCCGGCGGATGTCGAGCGGGTGTTGGGTAAGGCAGAGCAAACGAACAAGGCGGGCGCGGACGTCGTCTTTATG
>JANNEL010000628.1:0-3691 GCA_031378595.1 Alphaproteobacteria bacterium | reverse complement strand
ACCCTTGTGCTTGGCCGCCAAGGATGTGGGGATCGGCTTTACGATCGATGCGGAGGAGGCCGATCGGCTGGAGTTGCAGCTCGACATTTTCGAGGCGCTGTGCGGCCGCGAAGAACTGAAGGGCTGGGACGGGCTTGGGCTTGCGGTTCAGGCCTATCAAAAGCGCGCGCCCGCGGCGATCGCGTGGCTGGCCGCGGTGGCGCGCAAGCATGCGCGGCGGTTGCCGGTGCGGCTTGTGAAGGGCGCGTACTGGGATAGCGAGGTGAAGCGGGCGCAGGAGCTTGGCATCGACGGCTATCCGGTATTCACGCGCAAGGCTTCGACCGACGTTTCCTATCTCGCCTGCGCGCGGCAGTTGTTGGCGGACGCGCAAGCGTTTTTCCCGATGTTCGCGACGCACAACGCGCACACGCTCGCCGCGGTGAAGACGCTCGCCGGAGATCGCGAAGACTACGAGTTTCAGCGGCTGCACGGCATGGGCGAGGAGCTGTACGACGAGGCGGTCGGCGGCGATAAGCTTGGCGTTCAGTGCCGCATCTATGCGCCTGTCGGCGCGCATGAAGATCTGCTCGCCTATCTCGTTCGCCGTTTGCTTGAGAACGGCGCCAATACCTCGTTCGTCAATCGTCTGGCCGACGATGAAGCGCCGATCGAGGCCATCATCGCCGATCCCGTCAGCCAATTGGAAGCCATGCCCACAAAACCGCATCCGCGTATTCCGTTGCCGGCCGACTTGTTCGGCGACCGCAAGAACTCGCACGGCGTTTTGCTCAGCGATCCCGCGCGGGCTGAGCCGCTGTTGAAGGCGATCGGTGCAGCCGTGGCGCAACCGCTCGATGCGCGGCCGATCGTCGGCGGCGTGTTGAAGGACGGGAAGACGCGTGATGTGTTCGACCCAAGCTTGCGGTCGCGGCGGATCGGTTCGGTGGTCGAGGCGACCCCGGCGCTCGCTGCGCAAGCGGCAGCTGCTGCCCGGGCGGCGCAATTCGACTGGGACGCTTTGGGCGGCTCGAAACGGGCCGCGGTCCTTTCGAAGGCTGCCGATCTCTTCGAACGCGAAGCGGCGCAGCTGATCGGGCTGTGTGTACGGGAGGCAGGAAAGACGGTCGCGAACGGATTGTCCGACGTGCGCGAGGCTATCGATTTCCTTCGCTATTACGCAAACTTGGCGCGGGAAGATTTTTCGGCACCGAAGGTGCTTCCTGGGCCGACCGGCGAGCGGAACGAGCTTTCGCTGCACGGTCGCGGTGTGTTCGCTTGCATATCGCCCTGGAATTTTCCGGTTGCGATTTTCACGGGGCAGATCGCGGGTGCGTTGGCTGCAGGCAATACCGTTGTCGCAAAGCCTGCCGAGCAGACGCCGTTGACGGCGTTTGCCGCGACGCGATTGTTCCATGAGGCTGGCATTCCAGGCGACGTGCTGCACCTTCTCCCGGGCGATGGGGCGGAGATTGGCGGGACACTAACGCGCGATGTGAACGTTGCGGGGGTTGCTTTCACGGGCGGAACGGATACGGCGCGGCTGATCAATTTGTCGCTGGCGGAACGCAAGGGGCCCATCCCGCCCTTCATCGCCGAAACGGGTGGTCTGAACGCAATGATTGCGGACTCGACGGCGTTGCCAGAACAACTCGTGCGCGATGCGGTGACGTCGGCGTTCGACAGTGCTGGGCAGCGCTGCTCGGCGCTCAGGGTGTTGTTCCTACAATCGGACATCGCTTCGAAGGTGTTGAAGCTGCTCGCGGGTGCAATGGCGGAGCTCAAGGTCGGCGATCCGATGAAGCTCGAGACCGATATCGGGCCGGTGATCGATGCCGACGCGCTTGCCGTACTTGAAGCTCACGCAAAGCATATGACGCGTGATGGACGGTTGATCGCGGAGGCGCCGCTCTCGACCGAGACGCGCGACGGGTTCTTCTTCGCGCCACGCGCATTCGAGATTGACGCGATCTCTCAGCTGCAGCGCGAGGTGTTCGGGCCGATCTTGCACGTCGTGCGGTTCGAGGCGAACGCACTGGACAATGTGATCGATGCGATCAATGCAACGGGCTATGGGCTGACGCTCGGTGTGCACACCCGCATCCAAGATACTGCCGACCGCATCCGCGCGCGGGCGCGTGTCGGCAATCTTTATGTCAATCGCAACCAGATCGGCGCTGTCGTCGGGGTTCAGCCATTCGGCGGCGAGGGACTTTCGGGGACGGGACCGAAAGCGGGCGGACCGTATTATTTGCACCGCTTTGCGCTCGAGCGCACGGCCTGCACGAACACGACCGCCGCGGGCGGCAATGCTAGCCTGCTCTCGCTCGGCGAGACAGCGGGTTGAAGGAGCCTGGGTGTCCATGATGCAGTTCATGCGTTTGACGGTTGCTCTGAGTTGCGTCCTTCTGTGCTTGCCGACTCGCGCGCTGGCTAGAGATCAGTCCGAACTTCTGAAGGCATCTGCGGCGCTTCAATTCGAGCGCGATGGAATGGAAGTCTTCGCCAACTTCGATTTGGAGTTTACGAACACGACTGGTAAGGCAATCTGCGTCAGGGTGGGTCAGATCCCTGGTTCCGATGACTTCGACCCTGGACTCGTCGAAATCCGCGGACCGAAGGGTGTCCTTCCGATCGAAGACAGTGATGCAGCTAGGCGGCGGCACTTTCCCGATATCGACACTATGGGATTGCGATTTGTCGCATTCCTTCGAGGCGCCACCGTTCGTGTCGGCCGTCGAATCTCGAAGGACGACTACATCTTCAAGGATGCCGGCTTCTACCGAGCAGTTCTTCGAATTGAGGCGTACGATTGTGCGAAGCTGGACGAGATTTCCTCGGTCTCGGACACGCGCGAGGGTTGGTTTCTTGGTTTCATCGTCGCGGAAGCGTCTGCGACGCTCCAGTAGCCGATCATTCGTTTTCGGTAGTTCGCCGGGCGGTGTTAGCCTCTCTTCGCGTGGCGAATCGGCGCCGTGACGAAGGGTTTTTTGGTATGGCCGGTCTTCCGGCGCCGTTGGTCGTTGTCGGTAACGAGAAGGGCGGGTCGGGCAAAACGACCGTCGCCATTCATCTCGTTGCGGGCGCCATGAGCGCCGGGCTTCGCGTGGGCGGAATAGATCTCGATCATCGCCAGAAGAGCTTTTCGCATTTCTTCGAGAACCGCGCCCGCTGGTCGCAGCGGGCAGGTCGCAACTATCCGCTGCCGAAACTTGCACCGGTGCATGCGTCGGCGCGGGAGACGAAGGCGCTGGCGGAGGGCGAGGAGGCACGGCGGTTGGCCCTGGCGGTCGCCGAGCTTTCGGCCGAATGCGATGTCATCGTTGTCGACTGTCCGGGCGCGGATACCGCATTGGGGCGCGCCGCGCACGCGAACGCATCCGTCATCGTGACGCCCTTGAACGACAGTTTCGTGGATTTCGATTTGCTGGCCGGCGTCGATCCGGAGACCTACGAAGCGAAAGCGCCTTCGATCTACGCCGAGTTCGTGTGGGAGAGCCGCAAGCGGCACATGATCGAGAAGCGCAAGACGCTCGATTGGCTGGTCGTGCGTAACCGGATGTCGAGCATCGAGACGCGCAACCAGCGCCGGGTGAGCGAAGCGCTGACGAAGTTGTCTCAGCGGATCGGGTTTCGCTTGGCGCCGGGTTTGACGGAGCGCGTGGTCTATCGCGAGCTGTTCCCGAAAGGCCTGACCGTGCTCGATCTCATC
>JANNEL010000612.1:0-4427 GCA_031378595.1 Alphaproteobacteria bacterium | reverse complement strand
ATCTCGACCGTTCGTTCGCCTACGCCGACGGCAATGAGGAAGTGCCGTTGATGATGACGGTCGGCAACCCGCGCCCCACGAACCCGCAACCGAACCTCGAACGCTTCGCCCGCGCGCACAACTGGCCGATCCAAAAATTCCAAAGCCGCGGCCGCCCCAGTCTGGAAACGATCGGCCGGACGGTCGCCTCGCTCGCAGCCGCAGGTCCCATCGCTTCTCTAGCGACAGTCGCCGGCGTGCTGAACAACGACGTGCGCACCGCGATCAACGTGCTTGCGCCCGCCTGGGCCGATGTGATCCACGCCTTCGCCGGTGTGAGCCTGAACGTGATCGGCGAAGAGAACTTGTGGTCGGCGCGCCCCGCGGTCTTCATCTTCAACCACACGAACAACTTCGACGCCTTCATCATGTCGAAGCTGCTCCGCGTGAACTACACTGGCGTCGCCAAGAAGGAACTGGAAGCCCATCCCATAATGGGCCCCGTCGGCCGCCTGATGAAGGTCGCGTTCATCGACCGTGGCGACGCGAAGAAAGCGGTCGAGTCGCTGAAGTCTGTCACCGATCTCGCGAAGGACGGCATGTCGATCGTCATCGCGCCTGAAGGCACGCGCTCGCAGAAAGGGCTGCTGCCGTTCAAGAAGGGCGCGTTCCATATGGCGATGGAAGCGCAAATCCCGATCGTGCCCGTGGTGCTGCGCAACGCCGAAGACATCGGCGCCAGAGACGCGATCTTCATGCGCCCGGGCACCGTGGACGTGATGGTGCTACCACCCATCTCCGTCGCCGACTGGTCGCGCGCCGACCTGAACGAACGCGTCGAAGCCGTCCGCGACCTCTACGTCGCAACCCTGGAAGACTGGCCGAACGGCGGATTGAAGCTGTTGGGCGTCAAGCCAAAGCGTAAGCGCTAACCGCGCACCTGCTCGCGCACGCGCTCTTCGCCGAGCGCCTCGACGGTATCGATCCGCCGCATGATGTCGCGCAACTCCGCCGCGAACGCGCGCCGCCGCCCGGCAACGTTGTCCGTCGCCTCCATCAGCTTCTGGTTCTTCGCCAGTTGCAGCCCCGTTTGGAACAGGTGCTTCGACACGGACTCTTCGCTCTGAATCCGTTTTTGCAGCAAGTACTGCCGCCCCACCGCGCCACACTCGACGAGCAGCTTCTTCTCATCCACGAAACTCGGGTCATGCGTGGCAAGGGTGTCCGCGACGACCGAATACGCCTCGACGAAAGAGCGCAGCACACCGTGCGCGGTCAGCGGCCGCGCGGCCATCAGCCACGCCACCACGGCCTCGCGCCCGATCGACAGTGCTTCAGCCCAACCGGGCGCCAGCACGTCGAGCTCGGCCGCGAAGCTCCGCCGGAACTCGCTCTTCTCCTTGAAGAAGAACTCGAACTTCAAAATGTCGCGCAGCCGGAACGTCTCGTCCCAGAACGCTGCCTCGCGATCGCCCTCGGCGTCGCACGCCTTGAGCAGCGCAAGCTCCGCAATCGCATCGTTGATGAAGAAGTGCAGGATCGTGTTGCGATAGAACGCAGCCGCCAAATGTTGATCCGGCCCGATGCTGTAAACCGTGGCCAGACCGCCTTTGTGCTCGCGCACCGTGTTGTGCTGGACGAGCGACTCCAACGCATGCTGCGCGGTCTCGACGTCCACGATCTTCGCGCTCGCTGCTAGCGGCAAACGCCGCCGCGTCGCGGAGCCAACGTACTCGGCCAACTCCTCGTTCACTTGCGCCAACGTCAACGCGCGTCCGCGATGCGACAGCAACACCAGAGAAATCAAGGACGTCGCCGTAATCGGCGTAACATCGTTGATCCGCCACGACACCTCGAACGCGACCTTCTGGGTGGCAAGCGTTTCCTCGTCACCCTCGGTCTTCGTGCCGTCCGGCGGCCCCAGCATTTCGCGCATCGAAACGGGCTCGCCCACGCGGAAATAGATGCGCCCGAACGGCTTCCGCTGCGCGCGGAAAAAACGCACGAACCAAGCAAGGTTCTCGGCCTTCTTCTTTCCGCCCTGCGCTTCCGCCGCGTACTCGCTCACCTCGTGCAGCTGATCGTACGCAATCGAAATCGGCATCAGCATCAAGTCTTCGACGCGCCCCTCGCGATAGGCGGACACCAGATAGGTGAGAAGTCCAAGCTTCGGCGGCAACAGCTTGCCCGTCCGCGAACGCCCACCTTCGATGTACCACTCGAGGCTGAAGCGCTTCTCGACGAGATAGCCCAGATACTCGCGCAGCACGAACTTGTAGACCGGGTTGTTCTTGACGTCGCGCCGGATGAAGACGCGCCCAGCTTTCCGCGCGACGGTCCCCATCGGCCAGAAGGCCATATTGATGCCGCCGAACGTCGTCGGCGTCGCCAGCCGATTGTCCGCGAACGCAACCGACGTCACCGCGGAATCGAGGTTCGACTTGTGGCTGGGCAGAATAATCCCGGGCGCCCGCTCCAGCGCCGCGCGCGTGCGCTCGATCTGCGCCTGATCGTAATCGACTTGCGCGCCATACCCGCGCGAAAACAAACCGCGCGCGACCTGCATCATCACGTCGATCCAGAACGGACTGTGCGCGGTACGAAGCTCGTGCAGATATCGCACCGCCTCTTTCATCACCGAGTTGTTCGTGCGTCCGAGCTTCGCCGCCGTCTCGGAAACGCCCTCACGGAACCGCCGCGACGCTGCGATCTGCTCGGCCACAAGCCTCGGCAGCTTGTAGCGCCGCCCGATCAACCGGTACTCCGCGCGCTCCAGCGCCAGCCGCGCTTGGCGCGAAACGAACTCGGCGAACGCGTCCGCGTCGCTCGCGTCCGCATCGCCCGACGCCTTCGCCCGCGCGTTGAGCTCGCCGATCGTCGCAGGTCCACCCGCGACCAGGCGGCAGCGCTCCGGCTCCACCTGCACGATCTTCTTCTGGTCCGCCTCGCGCGGGTGACGCGGATCGCGCAGCATGATGAGGTCGGAAAGCCGCGCCGTCCGTTCGCCACCCCGCTCGCGCGGCAACCACGCGATACGCACAGGCGCAAGCAGCACCGCCGTGTCGCCCAAATACGCTTTAAGCGCAGTCGCGAACGGCTTCAGCTCGTCGGGCTTTTGCGGCAACCCCAAGAACGAAACCTGCTCGTCCGTCGTCTCCTTAGGTCGCACCTGCGCAATCCACCGCTCCACCACGCCGCGCTCCGTCGCCGTCGTGCAGTCGGTGAGGAACACGATGCGCACGCCGGGCGCCGCCGGCCACTGCGGCACCGGTTCACCGGAGACCTGGGGAGAGACGGTCTCGTTCATCCCGGATCCCGTTCGGATCCGACCGCGCGCTTCAGCAGTCCGCGAAACGCCTCTTGCGCCGTGCGTCCGTCGTTGACGACGCCGTTCACCTCTGTCGCAATCGGCATCTCGCAGTCGTATTCTTCGCCGAGCGCAAGCACAGTCTTCGCCGACTTCACGCCCTCAGCCACCTGGCGCATGCCGGAAAGAATGTCCGCAATCTTGCGCCCCTTGCCGAGTTCGAACCCGACGGTGCGATTGCGGCTCTGCGGACTGGTGCAGGTCGCGATCAGATCCCCGATGCCGGCCAACCCCGCAAACGTCTCAGGCTTGCCACCCATGCGCACACCAAGCCGCGTGATCTCGTTCAACGCGCGGGAGATAACGGCGGAGCGCGTGTTCTCGCCGGCCCCCGCGCCGTCGCCCATGCCGGTCGCAATCGCCATCACGTTCTTCAACGCGCCGCCAAGCTCGCAACCCGCAACGTCCGTGTTCGTGTAGACGCGAAAGAGCCCCGTCTTAAAGATCGCCTGCAGCTCCTGCACGATGACCTCGTCCTCCATCGCGATCACGCTGGCCGCGGCGTACCCGGACATAACCTCACGCGCCAGATTGGGCCCGGAGAGCACGCCCGCCGGATGCCCCGGCAGTTCCTGCTCGATCACCTGCGTCATGCGCAGCTTCGTGCCGAGCTCCAGCCCCTTCGAAAGGCTGATCACCGGCACCCACGCGCGAATGTATTTGCCGACCTCCCGCGCCGTATCGCGCATCGCTTGAGAGGGCACGCCCATGACGACCACGTCCGCGCCGCGCACAGCCTCTTCGATCGAAGCCGTCGCGCGCAACGCGGGCGTCAGCCGCGCGCCAGGCAGGTAGCGTTCGTTCGTGTGTTTTGTGTTGATCTCATCGACCGTCTCGGCCGAGCGCGCCCAAATCGTCGCCGGCACGTTCTTGGCGACCAACGACGCCACCGTCGAGCCCCAAGAGCCCCCACCCAGAATCGTCGCTCGTATCCGCATCCTCGCCCGTCATGTTTATTTGTTGTCATGGTCCGCGCAGGCGGACCACCCCCCCCAATCTAGCGCGGGCGAGGCCCCAACGCGGGGGGGGGCCGCCCACGCGGGCCCGGGCAAAGCAGGGGGAAAGCCCCGAACCCGGAAAC
>JANNEL010000598.1:0-2105 GCA_031378595.1 Alphaproteobacteria bacterium | reverse complement strand
TGGCCGTGGTGGCGAAGGTCGTTGCAGAGCGCATGTACGTCCAGACGGTGATCTCCGGATCTTGCACGTCGGCTGTGTACAGGTCGGCGAACTTCGCGATCGCCGCCTTGCATTTGTCGTCGAGGCACTTTTTGCTCCAGCGGAACGCAAATCCAAGCGCGTTCGCGGCACCCAGCTGCTGCGCCTTCGCCATCTCCTGGTCGAACAGCTTCTTGTCCGCGGCCGCTTGCGCCTGTCGCACCCGCGCAGCCAAGACGCCGGTGTATTCCTGCTCGCATTGCTGAACCTCCTTGGCGAAGAATTGGTTCAATATCGCCGCCCATTCGGCATAGCTCACGCCTTGGTCGCGCGCGTTGATATAGCCTTCGCAGAATAGCGGCGGCCCGTCCGAGCATCCACCGAGCCCAAGTGCGCAGCCGGCGGCATTCACAGCGTCCTTGCCCGCCTTATAAGTATCCTTCGCGGCGCCATAGGCGGCGCCCGCGAGCTTTCCCAACACCGCCTTGCAGCTGCCGGCGGTGTCGATGACCTCTTTGACCCGCTCCTTGAGCGTGTCGATGTTAACGCCGCTTGCGGTTACGGCGCATGCACAGTCCAGCCGCTCGGCAACGAGTGCAATTCCGGGTACGGAATAGAGGCCGTCTTGCACCTGCCCTTCGGCAATTTGCACGAGCTTTGTCTTGCCTGCAGCCGGCATCAGGCTCGCGAGCGGCGGGGTGTTGACGTAGGCCTTCAACACTTTGGCGATTTGCTGGCTCGCTGTCCCTAACGTGGCGTCCACGCAGGCGCTGTAGCCGGAGGGCAGCGAACCGTTCGCCTGGAGGGGGATGAAGCCGCCGGTCATGCCGATGAGCAGCGGATCGACACTGACCACCAACGGTACGCATTCGCCGTGATTGACGACGAATTCGGCTGCCTTTTTCGCGTCGGTCGCAGCGAACTTTGCCGCCGTAATCGGCGCCTTCACGCACCCCGCGAGATCGGATAGGAAATCGTCGGCGCGCGCCGATGCAACAAGCACAAACGCGACGGCTACCGCTGCGGCCAATCGAAAAAACATACGAAGCACTCCAAACCCGGCGCAACACTATCGGTAACCGGGCTAGAGGGAAGGCGTGTTCAGGTAAACCTTTCCAGAAAATCGCGCGATCGGGTGCGTTTCGCACACTTGAGGCCGTATGAGGCTGGCGCACCACGCCGCTTGACGTAAACTCTGCGCCACCCACGCGTCAAAGCTCAGGTGACTTGTTGCTTTCAGGGGACGCCCCTGCCAACGCTTCGCCTTTGGCGTCACCGCCAACGGCGCGGGGCCGATGCGGGTTGCTAGTCCTTCATCGTAGTGGACTCTCACCACCTACTCCTCGCTGGCCTCCCAGCGCACTGTCCCCGGAATTCTGCCGCATATGAGGGGTGCCTCTGAAAACTGGATAATACGGCGACAGGATAAATTCCAACACTCCCGAGACGGACGCAGCGGCCGGCGCACCTGGCCTCATTCCAGCTTGAATTCGATTTCTACGACGGTCGTGCTGACGCGCCCGGAGGATTCGTAGCGCCAGCGTTTCACTGCCGAGAGGGCGGCCGTCTCGAACCAGCCTTGCGGGCGCGCCGCGACGACGGCGGCCTCGCTCACCGCGCCGTTCGGCTGGATGGTGATTCGCAGCTGCACGACGCCTTCCTTGTCAGCGTCCACCGCGCGGGGCGGATAGGCCGGCGGCGGCTTCGAGGCGGCGCGCGGGGCCACGTTCGACACGGCCGGCGGTGCTTCGGCCGGCACGGGCTTTTCGGCCACGATCGTCGTGGCGTCCGCGGTGCTCTCGGCCGGCGGTTGGGGTTTGAGCGGAATGGCCTTCACTTGTTTGATCCGAACGGGCGGCGGCGGAACAGGGCGCGGGCGAAAGCGCGGCTTTTGGATTACTACGTCCGTCACCTCAAGGGGTGGGGGTGGAGGCGGTGGTGGCGGCGGCGGCGGCACCATGGCCATCACCTTGACCTCCGGCTCGTCCAGGATCGTCGGCACGATGCCCCAGGTCATGACGACATAGACCATGACGCCCGCGTGCAATAGCACGGAGGCAACGATCGTCATGTACAGTGTGTGCCGG